>JAGQVN010000324.1 GCA_020437905.1 Flavobacteriales bacterium | reverse complement strand
TGCGGGTTCGATTCCTGCCACCCGTGCCAAGCATAACAGGAAGTGGCCAACATCAAGACATACCTATCAGAGAGCTACAACGAGCTGGTCCACAAGGTTTCCTGGCCCACGTGGAAAGACCTTCAGGGCAGTTCCATCGTGGTGCTGGTATCCGCACTGATCATATCGCTCATCGTTTTCCTCATGGACTACATCTTCGGGGTCCAGAACATGGGGGACACCTCCTTCTGGAAAGGGATCCTTGGTTTCATCTATAAACTGATGGGTTGAGCATGGCCGAGGTGCTGAATACGAAGAAGTGGTACGTCATTCGCGCGATCAGCGGGAAGGAGAAGAAGGTGAAGGACCTCATCGAGAGCGAGGTGAAGCGTTCCAATATGGGGGCTTATATCACGCAGGTGCTCATCCCTATGGAGAAGTTCTATCAGATCCGTGATGGGAAGAAGGTCAGCAAGGAAAGGAACTTCTTCCCGGGATACGTGCTCATGGAGGCCGACCTGACCGGCGAGATCGCCCACAGCATCAAGAACCTTCCCAATGTGATCGGATTCCTCGGTGCCGAAAAGGGTGGGGATCCCGTTCCCTTGCGCACCGCAGAAGTGAACCGTATCCTCGGTAAGGTGGATGAACTGGCGGAAAGCGATGAGGCCATCCATATCCCGTTCCATGTGGGTGAGGTGGTCAAGGTGATCGATGGGCCGTTCAACGGCTTCAATGGGGTCATCGAGGAGGTCAATGATGAAAAGAAGAAGCTCAAGGTCATGGTGAAGATCTTCGGAAGGAAGACGCCGCTGGAGTTGAGCTTCATGCAAGTGGAAAAGGAAAGCTGAACGAAAACCCGTCCGAGTCCCGCTGTTTGGCGGGACGTTAACCAGGACACAACAACGAAAGAATGGCAAAGGAGATATCGGGGCTTGTCAAGCTCCAGATCAAAGGAGGGGCGGCGAACCCCTCGCCCCCTGTAGGCCCGGCATTGGGTGCCAAGGGGGTGAACATCATGGATTTCTGCAAGCAGTTCAACGCCCGTACCCAGGACAAGGCCGGGAAGGTGCTGCCTGTGGTCATCACGGTATACAGTGACAAGTCCTTCGACTTCGTCATCAAAACACCTCCCGCTGCGGTGCAGATCATCGATGCGGCCAAGCTCAAGGGCGGTAGCGGCGAACCCAACCGAAAGAAGGTGGGCAGCATCAACTGGGACCAGGTGCGTACGATCGCCGAGGACAAGATGCCCGACCTGAACTGTTTCTCGGTGGAAAGCGCCATGCGCATGGTGGCCGGTACGGCCCGAAGCATGGGTGTCACCATCTCCGGTAAGAACCCTTTTGAGAACGCGTGAGATGGCCAAGCTGAGCAAGAAGAGGAAGGCCGCGCTGGCCAAGTTCGATGCCACCAGGGCCTACGAACTGAATGAAGCGACCAAGATCATCAAGCAGATCAGCAGCACCAAGTTCGATGCGACGGTCGATATCGCTGTCCGCCTGGGCGTGGATCCGAAGAAGAGCACCGAGATGGTGCGCGGAACGGTGAGCCTGCCGCACGGAACGGGTCGTGATGTGCGAGTGCTTGTTCTCGCCGACCCGGCCAAATGCGAGGAAGCCATGGCCGCAGGCGCCGACATGGCCGGTCTGGACGAGTACGTGGACAAGATCAAGGAAGGATGGACGGACGTTGATGTGATCATTTGCACGCCGAACGTCATGGCCAAGGTCGGTGCGTTGGGTCGGGTGCTGGGTCCGCGTGGTCTGATGCCGAACCCCAAGACCGGTACCGTCACCATGGACGTGGCCAAAGCGGTCCAGGAGGTCAAGGCCGGAAAGATCGACTTCAAGGTGGATAAAAGCGGCATCATCCATGCGGTGATCGGCAAGGCGTCGTTCGACGCTGACAAGCTTTCGGCCAACGCCAATGAGCTGCTCACCACACTGGTCAAGCTGAAGCCCAGCACGGCCAAAGGCACTTACATCAAGAGTATTTCCATCAGCAGCACCATGAGCCCGGGCGTCCTGGTCGACTCCCGTTCCCTGCAGAGCTGATCAACCGACGAGAACCATGGCAACCCGAACAGAAAAGGACCAGCAGATCGCCACCCTCGTCGAGGAGATCCAGGCGACGAACGTCTTCTACCTGGCCGATACCAGTGCATTGGATTCCGAGGCCACCAGCAACCTTCGCCGTTCCTGCAACAAGAGCGGTATCCGGATGAAAGTGGTGAAGAACACGCTCCTCCGCAAGGCATTGGAGCGGATCGAAGGCAAGGACTATGGCCAGCTCCTGGATTCACTTTCAGGCCCCACCTCCATCATGTTCGCCGAGAAGGGCAACGCCCCTGCCAAGGTGATCAAGGAGTTCAGGAAGACCCACGAGAAGCCCGTGCTCAAGGGGGCTTGGGTGGACGAGGCCATCTTCCTTGGCGACGATCAGATCGCCATGTTGAGCGTCCTGAAAGGCAAGGAAGAGCTCATCGGTGACATCATCATGTTGCTCCAGAGCCCGATCAAGAACGTCATCAGTGGCCTGCAGGGTGCTGCAGGGCACAAGGTGGCCGGATTGGTCAAGGCCTTGGAGGAACGTCAAGCCCCTTAACAAGACCCAACGCGTTACGCACTCCACATACCCCAACCTGAAAAACGATCGATAACGATGGCAGACATCAAACAACTGGGTGACCAGCTCGTAGGCCTCACCGTGAAAGAGGTGAGTGAACTGGCCCAGTACCTCAAGGACGAATACCAGATCGAGCCCGCTGCTGCTGCTGTGGCCGTAGCTGGCGTTGCTGGTGGTGCCGGCGGAGGAGAGGAGGCTGCGGCCAAGACCTCCTTCGACGTGATCCTCACCTCCGGTGGCCAGAGCAAGCTTGCTGTGGTTAAGCTCGTGAAGGAACTGACCGGCCTGGGCCTCAAGGAGGCCAAGGACCTGGTGGACGGCGCACCGAAGCCGCTGAAGGAAGGCGTTTCCAAGGAGGAAGCCGAATCCATCAAGCAGCAGTTGACCGAGGCAGGAGCCGAGGTCGAGGTGAAGTAAGCCTTGCTGAACGCTCATTCAGGCCGCCCGGGATGGTCCATTCCAGGACCCTCCCGGGTGTGCCTTGGAGCGAGCTTTTCCATTCACCCTTCAACGCGCTCCCCTCAGGTTGGGGAGGCGTCATGCGAATTGTAGGTCCACCCGTTCTTTCACTGCATCCCCGAACACATGGCCCAGGCGAAGACCCTTACCACGAAAAGCAAGCGTATCGATTACGGT
>JAGQVN010000323.1 GCA_020437905.1 Flavobacteriales bacterium | reverse complement strand
TTCTTTGCGTTGCCTTCCATCCGCAGCACTTCCCCCAATTCGCCATGTTCCTGGTCGTGGACCAGCATCCCCACCAGGTCATCAGGCCCCCATGTATCGTCGGACATGTCGGCGAGCATACCGGGAGGAGCGAGGACCGCACATCCGGTGAATACGGAAGCAGCTTCCGGGTCCTCGACGTCCTCGAACTTGACCAACACCACACCACGTGCCCGTTCGCGGACCTCGGTGTACCGGAACGGGACCCGTTGACCCTGGATATCGAGGAACAGCGTTCCCTGCGGTTCCAGGTCGGATGGTTCCAAGGAGTCGAAATGGATCTTCAAGTGGCCCAGATGCCCCCACGGGGAACCCAGCCTGCCAAGGGGATGCATGGCGTCCTCGTCGTACACTTGGTGAAGATAAGATCCCCTGTAACGAAAGACCCGCCTTTCGGGCGGGTCCTCTGTTTCATTGAAAGGCGTCCTATTCCGCCTTGGTATCCTCCTCCGCGTCAGATGCAGCTTCAGGTGCTTCTTCGGCTGCAGGAACTTCTTCTGCGGAGGGAGCCGCTTCGGCTACCGGGGCCGCATCTTCCGCTGGGGCCGCTTCTGCAGCCGGGGCATCATCTGCCACCGGAGCTGCCCCATCCCCTGGTGACGGTTCCGCTGGGGGAGCCTCAACTGCTGCAAGCTTGGCGCTCAAAGCGGCGGCCATGTCCTGCGCCTTCTTGGTCTCCTGCTCCGTACGGGCGGCCATGGCAGCGGAAGCCGCGGCATCCAGGTCCTTCCGCTTTCCTTCGATCTTGGTGTTCTTCTCGTTCAACCAGGCATCGAAGCGACGCATTGCCTCGGCCTCATCGAAGGCGCCTTTCTTCACACCGTTCAACAGGTGGTTCTTGTACAGCACGCCCCTGTATGAAAGGATCGCGCGACACGTATCCGACGGCTGCGCGCCTTTCTGCAACCAGCCGACGGCCCGATCGTGGTCGATCTCGACCATCGCGGGGTTCTGGTTGGGGTCGTATGCACCGATGCGCTCGATGTATCGACCATCACGGGGTGAACGTTGGTCCGCTACCACGATGTGGTAGTACGGACGGCCTTTTTTGCCCTGACGCTGCAGGCGGATGCGGGTTGCCATGTCGCTAAGTTTTTAGATGCCCTTTCTCGAAGGGGCCGCGAAGATAACGGATCGGCGCATATCTCCTAACGAAAATTGACCCAACTCCCGCCGTTCTGTACGTTGCGAAGCCCTTGCTGCTCCAGCCATCTGGTCGCCTGACCGCTTCGATTCCCCGAAGCACAGACCAACACGATCGGGCCCTCCATGGACTTGAAGCGTTTCAGTTCCCCCTGGACCTTGTCCAGGGGGATGTTCACACTACCGTCCACATGCCCTGAAGCGAACTCACCAGGGCTCCGCACATCGACCAAGGTGGCTCCTTCCGGCAGGGACTTCTTTTCACCAGTACCGAACAGGTTTCCAAAAATGCTCATTCGTTCCACGTTTGCCTGCAAAGATCGGCCATTACCGGGCCTGGGGCCTGTGACGCAGATCACAAGTCCGAGGGTCCGCATGATCTTGACGATCTTTGGGGACGCTGATCCGCTTGAACATGATACGCACGCTCCTGTTGACCCTGGCCACTGTATGCTCCCTATCGACCATCGCCCAAGCCACCATTTACAGCTATGCTGTAGGCAACTGGCGCAACGGTCCCACGGTGTACATCAGTCCATTGATCACCGCCACCGAAGCATTGAGCGATGCGGACCTGATCGCCCACTACAAGAAAGGCTTCCCGGAGTTCAGAACGGTCACCGAGATCGATGTGCTCCGTTTTGCGACCAGGGAGGAAGGTGAGGAAGCACGCCTCACGCTGGCCCGGAAATACGGTATGCGACAGCTTCCGGTGGTCATGGTGGAGGTGCCTGAGCAGCACTGAGCATGCTCCGATCGATCGGAAAACGTTCGACCCGAATACGTGGACCGATCGAGGCATTCGAACAGCCGGCCGGTTCGTCAAATGCCAAGGAGATCGTCACCGCCGGCAACACCCCGTTCCTGATCGACGGTCAGGGAACCCCGTAGGTGAACTCCCCTTGGCGACCAAGGGCGAGCCGCAACTGCGTTCGCACCTTCTTCCAGAAGGCAGGCGACCAGCCCAGGAGCAGTCCAGGAAGGCCCAAAGCCTGCCTTGCCCAGCGCCACCTGTCGAACGCATCCTCCTGTTCCGCGATCAGGCCATCCCGAACGGTCATTACCGTGCGTGCCTTGTTCACCACCTTCCGGCCGGTGCGGGTGAAGGTGTAACGCGCCTCCCAAGCCACCACGGCGCCTTGCCCATCCTCATGCTCGACCTGATACGATAGCTGCAGATCGGTGCCGCGCGCCAGCAGCAGCTCCCACATGGCCCGTACACCATGCACGTCCAGGTCGCCGAACACCGGATCATGGAAACGGGCATCGGCATGATAGCACGTGTTCATGACCCGCCAGTCATGCTCTCGCAACGCGGTATAGAAGCGATGGACCACGGACATGCGGACAAGGTACGTGAAGCTCGATCCAACCTGCGATCGTTCGATCCTGTGGATAATCCGATCCACGGTCAGTATTGCGCTCGGGTACCTTTGGGCAGCAACATTCCTCCATCCGTTCCTCGCACCCCATGTCCCAATTCTCGCATCTGCACGTCCACACCCAATTCTCCCTGCTCGACGGAGCTGCTGCGATACCGGACCTGTATAAGAAGGCCGCTTCCGACGGGCAGCCGGCGCTGGCCATCACCGACCACGGCAACATGTTCGGCGTGTTCAAGTTCGTGGCGGAAGCCGGCCGCCACAAGGGTCCTGATGGACGCCCACTGGTGAAACCGATCGTGGGTTGCGAGTTCTACGTGACAGCGGACCGGCACCGGAAGCAATTCACCCGTGAGGACAAGGACCAGCGTTTCCATCAGTTGATGCTGGCCAAGAACGCGATCGGCTACCGCAACCTGATGAAGCTGTGCTCGCTTGGGTACATTGAGGGCTTCTACAGCAAGTATCCGCGGATCGACAAGGAACTGATCGAGCAGCACCATGAAGGGTTGATCGCCACGACATGCTGTCTGGGGGCCAGTGTACCACAGGCCATACTGCGTTCCGGAGAGGCGGAAGGTGAAAAGGAATTCAAGTGGTGGCTCGATCTTTTCGGTGAGGATTATTACATCGAGCTTCAACGGCATGGGCTGCCCGAGCAGGACCGGGTGAACGCATTGCTGCTGCGCTGGGCCAAGGAATACAACGTTCCCATAATTGCCAGCAACGACAGCCACTATGTCGATCAGGAGGATGCCAACGCGCATGACATCCTGCTCTGCATCAACACCGGCGAGAAGCAGAGCACGCCCATCGCCACCGATGAGGACCTGAGCACAAAAGGCAAGCGCTTCGGCTTCCCGAACGACCGGTTCTATTTCAAGACGACGGCCGAAATGGCCGAAGCGTTCAGGGATGTGCCCGAGGCATTGGACAACACCAATGCCATCGTGGACAAGGTGGAAACGCTGCAACTGAAGCAGGACATCTTGCTCCCCCATTTCGCCATCCCGGAGGGTTTCACCGATCAGGACGATTATCTCCGGCACCTCACGTACAGGGGGGCAGTGGACCGGTGGCTGGGCGAAGGCCAGGGAGACATCGGGTCCCTGGACCCAACGGTAAAGGAACGGTTGGATTTCGAGCTGTTCACCATCAAGACGATGGGCTTCGCAGGCTACTTCCTCATCACCCAGGACTTCATCAACAAAGGGAAGGAGATCGGTGTGATGGTCGGTCCGGGTCGAGGCAGCGCGGCCGGCAGCGCGGTAGCCTACTGCATTGGCATCACCAACATCGATCCCATCAAGTACGACCTGCTGTTCGAGCGATTCCTGAACCCGGAGCGGGCCAGCATGCCTGATATCGATACGGACTTCGATGACGAGGGCCGTCAGCGCGTGATCGACTACGTGGTCGAGAAATACGGCAGGAACCAGGTCGCCCAGATCGTCACGTACAGCACCATGGCCGCCAAGACGAGCATTCGCGATGCAGCTCGCGTCATGGACCTGCCCCTGTCGGACGCCGATCGCCTGGCGAAACTGGTGCCGGACCGACCGGGGATCGAACTGGGCCGGATACTCCATGCCCCGCTCGCAGGAGAGAAAAGCCTGAAGGACAAGGAGGGGCTGAACGCCGACGACCTGGAGGCAGTGAAGCAGCTACGGGACATCCTGGTCTCGGATAGTCCGGAGGGTAAGGTGTTGCGAGAGGCGGAGAAGCTGGAGGGAAGTGTACGAGGTACAGGTGTGCATGCAGCAGGCATCATCATCGCACCGAGCGACCTGTCCGACATCATCCCTGTGTGTACCAGCAAGGACTCGGAGCTCTATACCACCCAGTACGATGGCCGGGTGATCGAAGATGCCGGGGTGATCAAGATGGACTTCCTGGGGCTGAAGACCCTGACCATCATCCGGGATACCCTGCGCATGATCGAGGCCGGGAGGGGTCTCTCCATCGATATCGACAAGGTCCCGTTGGACGACCAGAAGACCTTTGAACTGTACCAACGGGCCGAGACCAACGGTACCTTCCAGTTCGAAAGTGCGGGTATGCAGAAGTGGCTGCGTGAACTGCGTCCGGACCAGTTCGCGGACCTGATCGCCATGAACGCGCTCTACCGTCCGGGTCCGATGGAATACATCCCGAACTTCATCAAGCGGAAACATGGCTTGGAGAAGATCATGTACGACCTGCCCGAGATGGAGGAGATCCTCCAGGAGACATACGGGATCACCGTGTACCAGGAGCAGGTCATGTTGCTGAGCCAGAAGCTCGCCGGCTTCAGCAAGGGCGACGCCGACGTGCTGCGCAAGGCCATGGGTAAGAAGGACCGCGCCACGCTGGACAAGATGAAGGGCAAATTCCTCGAGGGAACAGCCTCCCGCGGCTTCGATGCCAAGGTGTGCGAGAAGATCTGGACCAACTGGGAGGCCTTCGCCCAATACGCGTTCAACAAGAGCCACAGTACGTGCTATGCCTTTGTGGCCTACCAGACCGCCTGGCTCAAAGCGAACCATCCGGCCGAATACATGGCCTCGGTGCTCACGCACAACCAGACGAGCATCGACAAGGTGACCTTCTTCATGGAGGAGTGCCGGCGCATGGGGATCCCCGTGCTGGGCCCTGACGTGAACGAGAGCTTTTTCCGGTTCAGCGTGGTCAAGGACAAAGAGGCCCCCGAGGCACCGGGCAGCATCCGCTTCGGACTTGGTGCGGTGAAAGGGGTCGGTGAAGGGGCGGTCGAAGCGATCATCCAAGAACGCAGGGAGCACGGGCCGTTCACGAGCATCCACGACCTGTTCCGTCGGGTGGACCTGCGGGCCGCCAACCGCAAGGCCATGGAAAGCCTGGCCTATGCGGGAGCGTTCGATACGCTGGGGGTGAAGCGTTCCCAGTTCTTCCACAGTGCCGGCGAGGGAAGACCGACCTTCCTGGAGGTCCTGGTGCGCTATGGACAGCTGCACCAGGATGGTGCCGGATCCGCCCAAGTGAATATGTTCGAAATGAGCGGTGATGAGGCGGCCTCCTTACCGGAACCGCCCATGCCCGAGGTGGACGAGTGGATCGCCTTGGAAAAACTTCACCACGAAAAGGAGGTCGTTGGGTTCTACCTGAGCGGCCATCCATTGGACGACCATCTGGTGGAGATCCGGCATCTGGTGAACACCAGGCTCTCCCAGCTCGGGGACCTCGCTTCCCTGGCGGATCGGGAGCTCAGCCTGGCAGGGATCGTCACCCGGGCTGAACACCGCACCAGCAAGAGCGGAAAACCGTTCGGCAGCTTCGGCATGGAGGACCACCACGGTAGCCATGACTTCATGCTGTTCGGTGAGGACTACCTGAAGTTCCGGCATTTCCTGGCCCCAGGTACCTTGTTGTACATGAAGGCACGCGCAGCGGAACGGACCTGGGGGCGTGATCAGGGTAAACTGGAGCTCACCATTTCCCGGTTGGACCTCCTCGGCGAGGTCCGCGAGAAATACATCCAGCGCCTGCTTATTACGGTGGAAGCGGATCGGGTGAGCGACGCTTTGACAGAGCAATTGCGTGAACTGCTCAGCAAGCACCCGGGTAGGACCAAGGTGAGCGTGACCCTGTTCAGCGCCAGCGAGAACATCCGTTTGGAAGCTCAGAGCAAGGGGATCGAGGTCACGGTCGATCGTGATCTGCTTGGCTCCCTGGACCGGATCCCGGAGCTGGAATACGGCATTAGCTGACCAAGTGTCAGGAAAATTGGGTGTGGCATCCACCTTGCTGGAGGGGTGCGACTTCCGATCTTCGCAGCGCTGTTAGAACAGCATCAGGTGAAGGACGGAACCCATTAAACCGAGTGAACACATGGCGATCGAATTGACCGACAGCAACTTTGAAGAACTCGCTCTGAAGAGCGACAAACCCGTAATGGTCGACTTCTGGGCCGAATGGTGCGGCCCGTGTCGCATGGTCGGTCCCGTGGTGGAAGAGCTCAGCAAGGAATATGATGGCAAGGCGGTCGTGGGCAAGGTGAACGTGGACCACAACCCGGACATCAGCATGAAGTACGGCATTCGCAGCATCCCCACCATCCTCTTCTTCAAGAACGGAGAGGTCGTGGACAGAAGCGTCGGTGCCGTTCCCAAGAGCCAGCTGGCCGACAAGCTGAACGGTCAATTGGCCTGATCTCACTGGGATAGCCCAGCTACAGATGCCCGGTCTGCTCCGGGCATTTGTGTTCTTGTCCGCCTGATACCTGCTCCGATACGACCTTTGTTGGACCATGCCCATTGACAGGAACCACTTCAACTCGCTGAGCGCGCTGGAATTCCACGCCCGGCAAGTGGTGGAAGGATTCCTTGCCGGTCTTCACAAAAGCCCCTTCCACGGGTTCAGCGTGGAATTCGCCGAGCATCGGTCCTACAACCCCGGTGAGAGCACCCGCCACATCGATTGGAAGTTGTTCGCTCGGACGGACAAGCTGTTCGTAAAGCGCTACGAGGAAGAGACCAACCTGCGCTGCCAACTGGTCATCGACACGAGCAGCAGCATGAACTACCCCTTGCTCGCGGAAGGGGATCAGGGATGGAACAAGATCCGATTCAGCGTTTACGCGGCAGCTGCATTGATCCAATTGCTGCGCAAACAGCGGGATGCGGTGGGGCTCACCCTATTCGCCGACAAGGTCCAGCGTACCGAATCGGCCCGTAGCAACGGGGCCCACCTCAGGCACTTGATGGCCATCCTGGAGGACGTGCTCGCTCACAGTTCGACCGCGCGTGGGGAACGGACATCCGCCGTGGAGGCCCTGCACGATATCGCCCAACGCGTCCATCGACGATCGCTCATCGTCGTGTTCAGCGATATGATGGACAATTCGACCAATCAGAACGAACTGTTCGATGCGCTGAAGCATCTGCGCTACAACAAGCACGATGTGATCCTCTTCCATGTGGTGGACCGCAAGGCGGAACTGGAGTTGGACCTGCAAGATCGGCCGTACACGTTCGTGGATATGGAGACCGGCGCTCAGGTGAAAGCCCATCCGCAGGAGATCCGGGATGCCTACCGCGAGGCCGTCGCAAAGCGCTGGCACGAGCTGAAACTACGCTGTGGACAATACCGCATCGAGTTGGTCGAAGCCGATATCAACGCCGGGTTCGAACCCATCCTCACGGAATTCCTGCTGAAACGGAGCAAGCTCTATTGAGCCCTCGCTTCAGGTTGCAGGTTGGATCCAACGATGTACATTTGCACCCGCTCCGAAGGTGGGAGCGAAGTCGGATCGGTAGTTCAGCTGGTTAGAATGCCGGCCTGTCACGCCGGAGGTCGCGGGTTCGAGTCCCGTCCGATCCGCAAGAAAAAAGGCTGCCTGGAGAGGGCAGCCTTTTTCGTTTTGGAATATAACGGTGAGCGAACGCTCACCGCTTCACGAAGCGTTCCCTGATCTCGCTACTGCCATTGGAAAGCAGGACGGTGTAGGTACCCGGATGCAATGTGCTGGTGTCCAGGTACCAGATCGTGGAACCTTGAGGTATGCTGGACGCCGCGACCCGCTTGCCGGTCACATCGTACACTTCGACCGTGAGCGTACTCTTCAACAGTCCTTGCACCTGTAGTGCGAGCAGATCGCTGGCTGGATTGGGGAAGAGTTGAATGCCTAAGGCGTTCAGCGCTTCGTCGCGGATGCCGGTGCCTCCGGTGTAAACGGTGGTCGGTTCGGTAATGCTGGCGACCAAAGCGTTGCTGTACTGCCCGTAGAAGGTGGGACCGATGACGTAGGGGTACGCTGAATTCCAGCTCTCATCAACGGTCGCGAAGTAGGCGTAGGTGCCAGCAGGATACTCCGGCGTTACGCAAAACCGGCCGTTGTGCACATCCAAGTATTCCGCCTGACCGGAATGATCGACGAATTCATAGTCCTCGCGGAAGTAGCCTAGAAAATACGTGGCGTCCACTGGAGGACCGTCATCCACATCGGTCCCATCAGCATGGTGTGTACGAACGGTGATGTTCCGCAGCTGGTAGCCCGACCGGATCCGCGCGATCCCACCGGTGCCGTCCGCATTCTTGAAACCGTACGCGCCATAGATGGGATATCCGTCGTACGCGAAACCGATCAGGGGGGAATGTGCTGTACTGTCGATCGCATAGAGCCCTTCCGCATCGTACAGATTGCAGATGGTGCTCACTATATCAAGATCCAGTTTGAAGGCCGATGGATTCTGGTGGTGGTGGTAATTGCCCATGGCAGGATGGCCCTTGGAACAGTCGAAACCCACACGTTCGGCCGGGACGGCATCCCTGTTCCACGCCTGCTGCGCGCCCATGCCTCCCGGGCACGGTGGGTTGCCCGGCCCGCCACAGAGGGAATTCGTGTTCGTATTCCAAGCCACACCATCGCGGTAGTCAAAAAGTGCAACACCGTTGACAAAGACACCAATGTTACCAGGCAGGGTTACCTGGTTCGTTCCGCTGGCCGGTTGCGGCGTACGCGTGAACCTGAAAATGGCGTTCTGATCCTCCGCCAGCGATGGGTTCCCATCAAGGAAAGGTCCGGTCGGATAGGATGGGATGCCACGGGTATGTATGTAAACATTATCTGTGGAATACTCCACTTGCTGACAGTTCACCAGGATGCCATTGGGGATCGCAGTGGGATTCCCTGACATGTAGTAACTGCCGGTAAGGGTCGTGTTCTGCAGCCAGGAGGTGATCACCGGGTCGGTCTGTGCAGAGCAGGAAAGACCGGCAAGAAGCAGAGAAGTGAAGCTGGTTCGCAAGCTCATCGGATGGTTGGGTTTCTATGGGTTGGACGACATTGAACGAATATCCCCTCGCGTGGATCACCATTCTGGGAAGGCATGGGTGGTATCGAGCAAGAATTCACGATCGGAGAGTGTGTAC
>JAGQVN010000322.1 GCA_020437905.1 Flavobacteriales bacterium | reverse complement strand
CCATCGCGCACCATCATCACCGGCGAAGGCGGCAGCGCCCCAAGCCGCTTCAAGCATGTGGTCCAGGCATCCCCAAGGCGCTTACGCAGGCTCCTACCGGTCGAGCTGGAACGGCTGAACATGTTCCCGGACGATCACACGGCCGGAGTGCCCGACACGTGGCGCGCCTTTTTCATGGGCAATGCGCTGGTGGTGGGTGTGGTCGAGCGAATAGGGAAGGAGCTGCTCAAAGAACAAGAATGACATTCAGGTGTTCCCCGTTGGCCAATACCAAGTCCTTTCGTCGATCGTTCTCTTAGCATGAGCTCCCGCATTCCATCCTTGCTCTCCCTGGCATTCCTGTCAATTACGCTTCTGGCTTGCGCAGAGGCAGAGCGGACCAAGGGGTCCGTGCTCCCAGAAACCTTGCAGAATTCTTCGATGATGACTTCAAGTGAACAGCAAATCGAACTGGAAACAGCGGTCCTTGGTGCCGGCTGTTTCTGGTGTGTCGAAGCGGTTTTTTCCGAGTTGAACGGGGTTGTGGAGGTCACCTCCGGTTATACAGGAGGATCGACCAGGGACCCTTCCTACAAGGAGGTTTGTTCGGGCTCCACCGGACATGCGGAGGTGGCCATGATAAAGTTCGATCCTGAGACGATCTCCTTCACCGAGCTGTTGGAGGTGTTCTGGCAGACACACGACCCGACCACCAAGGACCGGCAAGGCGCGGATGTCGGTACCCAGTACCGATCGGCGATCTTCTTCACGAACGAGGAACAACAACGCATTGCCACTGAACTTCGGTCGGAATTGGATGCCAGTGGAGCCTTCGACCGTCCTATCGTCACGGAGATCACCGCATTGGGGACCTTTTATCCGGCGGAGGACTACCACCAGGATTACTACGCGCTCAACGGTGAGCAGGGGTATTGCCAAATGGTCATTCGACCGAAGCTCGAAAAGTTCAGAAAGGTCTTTGCGAACAAGCTGAAGCCTTAGGTGTTCGGTCAGTATCTTCGTGGACCCTTGCCAAGGTCCTCTGCGCATGCTGACCCGTTCCGTCGCTCTTACCTTCAATCTGATCGTCGTACACGCTCTGCTCGGTCAGGCTTCGGTCGGGCGTGAACTGGTCCCGAACGGGAGCTTCGAGGAGGTTTCCGGTACGGTAAAGACCTGGGATCAATTTCCGCTGGTGACGGGTTGGTCGAACGTGACGCTGGGCATCTCCGAGGTCTTCGATCGTGGTGCCCCCTCCAAGAGCGTTGGGATACCGGAGAACGACTACGGATCGATCGAACCCAAGAACGGCGATCGCTACTCCGGGTTCTTCGCTTGGAAGGACGACAAGCGTTACAATATGTATGCAGAGGGTTTGCAGGACCCGGTAGCGGACGGCTGGAACGTGTATGCGGAATACATCCAAGTGGAGCTTCGCGAACCGTTGGAGGAGGACAAGACCTATGCCATCAGTTTCTGGGTCGCGCTGGCTCAGCACAGCGACCGGGCCGTCTCTGCGATCGGAGCCTATTGTTCGCCCTTCCCGCTGGCGTTCCAACATCGGAAGTTCCTGGCTGAGTCAGCTGATGTGTATACCGAAGCGATCCTGGACCAGCGAGGAGAGTGGGTGGAGATAAGCGGCACCTTCGTTGCATACGGGGAGGAGACCCACCTGATCATTGGCACCTTCCCTTACGTGGGTTTCGATACGAAGAAGATCGTAGAGGGACCTGATAATCAATACGCCTATTACTACGTGGATCAGGTCTCCCTGAAAGAGGTTGTCCCTGACCTGGGGAATTGAACGCAGGGTGTGACCTTCGTTACGTCAAATCGTCTCAAGACCACCAAAACCATCACCATGAAGCTGAAATACCCCTTGTTCGTTGGCTCTGTGCTCCTTTCATCGGGAGGCTGGGCCCAGAACGGTCCGAACCTGGTCCAAAACCCGGGCTTCGAAGAGACCTCGGAAGAAGTGACCACGTGGGATCAATTGGACCGCGTCAACGGCTGGTCCAATGCCAATGCGGCCAGCGCTGATGCTTTCGCGAAAGGAGCCAGATACGTCGGCATCCCTGATAACGATCTGGGTAGCTCGGACCCTTTCGAGGGAGACCGTTATACCGGGTTCGTTGCGTTCAAGGACGATCAACGACCCAATTTGAAGCGCCTGGGCAGCGGTGACCAACCGTCCACGAAAGCGGCGTACAACATGTATGGTGAATACCTCCAAACGAAGTTGAGCGCACCGCTGGTCGCCGGTCAGAAATACGACATCATCTTCCATGTGAAGCTTTCTGCCGAAAGCGATCGCGCCGTTAGCGGGATCGGGGGTTATTGCTCCCCGGTGATGCTGGCCACCAGTTCGAACTCCATGCTGACCGAGCGGCCTCAGGTATATGAGCAGCAGGTGATCTCGGATAAGGAGAATTGGACCAAGGTGAGCGGGACGTTCACGGCCGATGGTTCGGAGAGCTACCTGATCATTGGAGCCTGGCCCTCGGCTGGTATGGAGAAGGAGAAAGCCGTGCAGGGTGGTGATAGCCAGCGGGCATATTACTACTTGGATGCGGTCGAGGTATCCCTGCATCCTGAACCGGACGAGGATGGGGATGGGATCCCCGACAAGGATGACCAGTGTCCACAGGTGGCTGGTCTTGCTGAGCTGAACGGATGTCCAGACAGCGACGGCGACGGGATCACGGATAAGATGGATGCCTGCCCGGAACTGGCCGGCCCTGCGGAGAACCAAGGTTGTCCTGACAGCGATGGGGATGGCATTGCGGACAATGTGGACCGCTGCCCGACAGTCCACGGGGTGGCGGCCATGAAAGGATGTCCGGAATTGAAGGAGGAGACCAAGAAGTTGTTCGAACGAGCGTTGACAGGCATCCAGTTCGAGACCGGCAAGTCCGTGATCAAAAAGAACAGCTATGCCATTCTGGATGAAGTGGTGAAGGTGATGCAGGAGAACCCGGCGTACAACCTGCAAGTCAACGGTCATACCGACAGCCAGGGAAAGGACGAGACCAACCAGAAGCTCAGCGAAGAACGAGCCGCCAGTGTGGAGAAATACCTGGAGGACAAGGGTATTGCCGCTGACAGGATCAAATCCGCAGGGTTCGGTGAGACTCAGCCGATCGCAGACAACAGCACGTCCGCGGGCAGGGCTAAGAACCGTCGCGTGGAGTTCAAGGTGGAGTTCTGGGAGTGATCCCGCAGCAACCATTGCGGAAAGGGGAGGAGCGATCCTCCCCTTTTCATTTGCTGCTTTTCGGTGACCTCCGTCACCCCGAACTGCTCAAAGGCACCTGATCTTTGCACCATGGCGTCTGCAAAGCAGGGCAGGGGACCTTGGAAGAGCCTGTTCGGTTTCCGTTGTCCGCATTGTCATGAAGGGGAGTTCTTCGTGGACCGTAACCCATACCGATTGTCAACCATCGGTGATGTCAGGGAGTCCTGCTCGGTCTGCGGAAGAAGCTACAGCAAGGAGCCCGGTTTCTATTACGGCGCCATGTACGTGGCGTATGCGCTGGGTGTGGCCACCTTCGTCAGTGTCTATGTGGCCATGATCGTCCTTTTCCCAGAGGCCTCCACGGAGATGTACGTTGGCGTGGTACTCGCGGCCTTGCTCCTTCTCACACCCTTTTTGTTCGCCCTCTCAAAGATCATCTGGGCCAACATGTTCATCTCGTACAAGGGCCCGGCCAAGAAGGGTCAGAGTGGGGCGTAGCGCTATTCAAGCCCCTCTGGCATCTCCACGAAATCCTGGGCGATCATGAGCCATTGGTAGGGTAGTTTCTTCGAGTAGGAGCCGATATCCGTGTAGCCGACCTGATCCATCTCGTCCATCACTTCACGGTCGAGCATACGCATATCCATGGGTGGGCCGACCGGTGATGCCTCCGGGTTGAAATCGACCATGATCAAAGGGCGGGGAGCGTTCAACTGCAAACGCAATCGTTGAAAGAAACCGATCCGATCCGGGATCGACCTATAACTATGAACGACCAACGCCATATCGGCCTCGTTCTGTTCCAAACCGGTCGTGCCCTCCGGAGCATGCCGTACGAGCAGCACATCGTCCCCCAGACCCTCCTTCTTTTTCCTGGCGATCATGCGTTCCACGTTCGCTGGATCGGGATCGGTAGCGATCACACGCGCTCCCGTCTTCGCCAGTTCGAACGCATAGAAGCCATCGCCGGCATAGAGGTTGCCCACCGTTTTGCCCACCAGCATCGGCATCACCGAAATGATCACCTCCGGTTGACGCCAGCTGCGTTCATCCTCCTCCGGCAAAGGGGCAAGGACCTCTCCGGCAGCATTGACCTCCTGCTCGGTGCGGTCCTGTTCACTAACGGTACATCCAACGAGGCCGAAAACAAAGGCGAGTACTAGGGTCTTGCGCATCATGGTCCCATTCATTGAAGCGCGAAAATAGAGCCTTCTCTGAAGGGGTCCAAGAGGGTGCGATCAGCAACTAATTCCACGGGTATTTATGCCGCGGATACTTTTGCCACATGTCAGCACGGATCGAGGAGGAGCTATTGAGCCGTTTTGAAAGTGAGCAACAAAAGGCCATGCTGAACATCCTTTTCACGGCCAACTGGTTCAAGGCCATCCAATCTCAGGCGCTGGATCCCTTCGATATCAGTATGCAGCAATACAATATCCTCCGGATACTTCGGGGGGCGAAAGGGGCTCCGGTCAATATGAACAACGTGAAGTCGCGGATGATCGATCGTGCCCCGAACGCCACGCGGCTTACTGATAAGCTCATCTCCAAAGGGCTCGTGGAACGCGAGCGCAGCATCGATGATCGGAGAGTGGTCCACCTGATGATCACCGAGAAGGGCAAGGAGTTGATCATCGCGATCGACAAGCGTCTTCGTCCGGCATTGAAGGAAGCTCTTGCACGGCTGAACGACCAGGAGTCGATGACGCTGAACATGCTCCTCGACAAGTTCAGGAGTTGATCACCGGTCCATGCCGTAGGTCCTGGACCACAACAGGTCACCGACACGATCGTAGGCCTCGAACCGGATCTCACGAGCTTCCGCCGGCCCCTGGAGCTTGATCAGCACGAAATTGCGTTTCTCCACCAAGGTGCCTTCGACTCGAAGTGGATGCGCGGCTTCAGCGGGATAAGCCTTAGCGGTAAGTGGTGATGAGGTCACTTCCAACAACCTGTTGCCTCCGGGCAGCTGCATTTCGCTCAGCTCCGTGAAATGGCGATCACCGGTCAGGAATACGACCCCATGGATGTTCTCTTCATCGAGCCGTTCCAACAGCTCACCCCGCTCCTCGGTATAGTTCGCGAAGTTCTCATGGACCGCGGTCGGGTTCAGGACCTGCCCCCCGACCACGACGAACTTGAAGCGGGCGGTACTGGAACTGAGCTGCTGAACGAGCCGATCCAACTGTGACCTGCCAAAGAGGGTATGCGGCATGGTGTTCAGTTCCGGCGGGACCCTGAAACTGCGGTCATCGACTAGGAAGAAGTCCGCATCCCCATGGGAAAAGCTCCAGGCGATACCACGGTCCTCCCTGAACCTGCTGCCTGGTTCCGTCCAGAAAAGCCTGAACGCATCCCTGGCCAGTGCACTGTTCACGAAGGCCCCATCGGCATTGTTGGGACCGAAATCATGATCATCCCAGGTCGCATAGTGCTTGGTCGATCGGAGCAGGCCCTGGATCTCCTGCAGGGAACGCGCATGGGTATAGCGGTGCAGGTATCCGGACCATGAGCCCCAATCCGGATCCCGCAGGTACACGTTGTCCCCGGCCCATATCATCATGTCCGGGCTCTTGGAGGCGATCGCGTCGAAGATCTGATAATCACCTCCGAACGGTGTGCCCGGACGATCATGGGCGGTCTCATTGATGTAGGCGCAACTGCCCAATGCAATGGTGACATCGGGTGGATCACTGCGGTACCGCCATTGTTGCTGGGTCTCGAAGCGCAAGGGACCATCCAATTCGGCCTCGGCACCATCGATGAACGGTACATAGGAATACTCGGTACCCGGTTCCAGATCCCCGAGCCTGAAGTGAAGCGTGTTCCCCTCCTCGGGCTCAGCGGTCAACGTGGTCGTTCGGTATACCCGGTCAGCGTGGTCCGTGGGCCAATAGCGCAAGTACGCCTTGCAAGGCGCATGGCACTGCATCCAGATGTTGGCCTCCAGCATGTCCACGTGGCAGGGCATGGGACCGTTGAAGCCGGTCTGAGCCGGCACCGGCGTTGCCGCGATGGATAATCCGATCACCAGTGACCGCATCCCTGCAAAGATGGCGACCAGTGGGCCAATGTCGGTCACCCGGCCTCGGGGCTGAGCGCTTAGCTTTGCGGCCCTAAACCAACGCAATGGAGTTCAACCTGATCGAGGCCTGGCTCGACATGAAACGTCAGCTTCCCGAACTGCCGATCGAAGGCATTGGAGCGCGGTACATCTACCCGTTGTTCGTGGTGCTTATCGTGGTGGAGTACCTGCGGGCGAAGGAGCTTTTCGATCTGCGTGAAAGCTGGGCCGGGTTCGTCATGGGTTCGGTGGCCACGGTGATCAAGTTGATCGCGAATGTTTTCGAGATCTCCGTGTACCTGTTCCTTTTCTCGTGGTCGGCACCCCTGCGTGAGGAATGGTTCGGTTTCACCAGCCTGGGCTGGGCATGGTATGTCTGGCTGATCTGTCTGTTGGCGGACGACCACAATTTCTATTGGCATCATCGCATCGCCCACAATGTGCGCCTGCTCTGGGCTGCTCATCTGCCGCATCATTCAGGGAAGATGTTCAACCTGACCGTGAGCATCCGAAACGGATGGTTCATCGCACTGTTCAAGCCGGTATATTGGTTGTGGATGCCCTTGGTGGGCTTTGAACCGATCATGATCGCGACCTGTTTGATCATCAATTCGTTCTACCAGTTCTTCCTACACAGCCAGTTGGTACCATCCCTTGGTTGGTACGAAAAGATCTTCAACACCCCATATGTGCATGTCGTGCATCATTCCAGCAACACGGAATACCTTGACCGCAATCACGGTGGGATCCTGGTGATCTGGGATAAATTGTACGGTACCTGGCAGGAGCCCATCAAAGGATTGGAACCGAAGTACGGGATCGTGCACGACCCGGGTACCTACAGTGCGCTGACCCACAATCTTTTTGAATTCCAGGAGATCTGGAAGGATGTGAAGCGAGCTCCTACGTGGAAGGCCAAGTTCATGTACGTCTTCGGCCCTCCCGGCTGGAGCCACGATGGAAGCTCCAAGACGAGCCATGAACTCCAGCGCGAGCTTCGGGAGAAGAACGCTGCGAAGGAGGCGATGGTGGCTTGAGCTCGAGAGACGGGTCGAGATAACGATACGCTGGATCCGTCAACCCGGCTTTCGTGCATTGGTCCCCTCACCCGTCCGCTTCACCAAAACCCGTTGCGAAAGAGCTGGATGAGCACAAGGTGTGCCCTCCCGATCGCGCCAACTACTGCGAACCCATGGCTCAGGAGCGCTTTCGTCCCCAGCGCGAGCGGCGCTTCCCACCGTCCTGACCAGTGCGACCTAATTGCTGGTCCTTTTTCAGCTCGGGAAGCACCTCGCCGAACAACTCCTTGGCCATGGCAGCGTAGTCGGGACTCGAAGCCTCGTATCGATGCTCCCGGCGATCGGTGGGTGGAGTGTCGCCATCTGACGATCTCCCTAGCCGCTCGGAGTTCCTGTTCCCCTGCGCATGGGCGTCCTGCTTCGGCCTTTCCTTTCTTGGACGTCTCCGAGAGCTCTTTTCGCCCCCTTCATTTCCGCGGTGTCGGTCGCTCGCGGAACGTTCTGTGGTCGGTCGCTGCCGATCCGAACGGCTGCTGGTGGTCCTTCCTGAACGATCGTGAACGCGGCCTCTCCCATGCCGGGGCTGTTGAGCCTGATCGGTTCGTTCCCGCTTCTTGGGCGGTCCGCTCATCTCAAAGCGATGCCCCTCCACGACGGGGATGTCCATACGTATCAACTTGCCGATATCCTTCAGGTAGGCTTTTTCTTCGTGGTCGCAGAACGAAATGGCCTTTCCAGCAGCCCCTGCACGCCCGGTCCTTCCGATGCGATGCACATACGTTTCCGGAACATTGGGCAGGTCGAAGTTGATGACCTGGCCCAACCCATCGATATCGATACCGCGCGCAGCGATATCAGTGGCCACCAGCACCCGTGTCGTTCCGTTCTTGAAGTTCTTCAACGCATTCTGTCTGGCGGTCTGGCTCTTGTTCCCATGGATGGCCTCGGCCCGGATGCCGTTCTTCTCCAACATCTTGGCCACCTTGTTGGCGCCGTGCTTGGTACGGGTGAAAACGAGCGCTTCTGTGATGCCGCGATCCTGCAGGATGTCAACGAGCAAGGCGTTCTTATCGGTCCGATCCACGAAATAGAGGGCCTGCTCGACCTTTTCCGCCGTGGTGCTTGGAGGTGTCACCTCGACCTTGACCGGATCTCTCAGGATGGTACCTGCCAGCTTGGCGATCTCGGTCGGCATGGTCGCGCTGAACAATAGCGTCTGCCGCTCCTTGGGGAGCTTGGCGATGACCTTCTTCACGTCATGGATGAAGCCCATGTCCAACATGCGATCCGCCTCATCGAGCACAAAGGTCTCGAGCCGATCCAGGTGAACGAAGCCTTGTGACATCAGGTCCAGAAGCCGCCCCGGAGTGGCCACCACGATCTCCACTCCGCGCTGCAGGGCGTCGGTCTGCGGTTTCTGACCGACACCTCCGAAAATGACGGTGTGCCTGATGTTCATGTGCCTTCCATAGGCCTTGAAACTGTCGCCGATCTGAATGGCAAGCTCACGGGTGGGAGTTAGGATCAGCACGCGGATGGCCTTGCGTCCCGATGGGCCATTCGCACGGGCCTCCATGTGTTGGATGATGGGCAGGGCGAAGGCAGCGGTCTTGCCCGTCCCGGTCTGGGCACAACCCAACAGGTCACGGCCCTGCAACAAGTGCGGGATCGCCTGGGCCTGAATGGGTGTAGGATGATCGTAGCCCTCCTCCTGAAGGGCTTTGAGAATGGGCTCAATGAGCCCGAGGTCGTTGAATGTCATGTTCGTTTCGTGTACTGTCCGATGCATACAGGCCATTGACCCTGGACACACCTGTCCTTTGATGGTCGATCTTGCCCCATGATCGTCCGGCGTGCAATGATCCGCTGGGGATGGCGCCTGGACATTGGCCGTGACGCGAAAGCTGGGCGCGCGGGGCTGTCCGCCAACTTGCGAACGGGCGCAAAGCCAGGCCATCCGGAACCGCTCCCACTCTCTCGGGACGATG
>JAGQVN010000321.1 GCA_020437905.1 Flavobacteriales bacterium | reverse complement strand
GGACCCGGGGCCTCCGTCCAAGTGATCTGCAGCTGTTCATCAGCAGGGTCGGGGAACAACTGGACGCTTACGGGGCCGGGTTCATCAATGCCGCTGCTGGCACGCAGGTCCAGGGCCATCTTTCCGGCCGCCACCCCGATCGTCGTGCTGCCGATCTCGATCCCGTCATGCGTCATGATATGGAGTGTCCCCGTCGATATGTAGTCCGTGGAGCTCACATACACGACACCATTGATCGGATCATCCAATGTGCCGTATGCGCTGATACCATTGAATAGCGTATCGATCACTTGTTCGGTGGCGATGTCAAAACGGGCAAGGCGATCGACCGAGTACTCCATGAAATAGATCTTCCCATCCGAAAGGACCGAGGTACCACAACCGGAGTTGATGGCCACATCGTTCGTGTAGCTCAGTGAAGCGGTCGCCGGTTCGATCCGGCTCACGCTGCTCCCCGAATAGTCCTTGTTGTTGAACGTGAACACCGCACCGTCCGAGACCATGAGGTGCTCCGGGTTATACCCGTCCGGGCCCAGGTCCACGGTCTGTTCGAAACTCTCGGTCAGGAGGTCCACGATGGCGACGAGGTTCGTGTAGTTCGGCCAGTCAAAGCCATTGTTCATGCTCACGTAGGCCTTGTCGTTCAATACCTCCACCGCTTCACAACTGTAGGGCATACCATCCGCCGGGTTAATGGTGTATATCAGGTCCAACGTGGCCTTGTCCCGTACCTCGAAGTAGTGCGAAAGACCGCCGACCTCCCCGCGTGTCACCAACAGCTGATCGTTCCAGATCGCGATGCGACGAATACCCGGGACCACCACCTGGTCCAGCAACGCGTATGAGTTCGCATCGTACTTCAACAAGAAGCTGTCCGCGCTCACATAGACCAATTCGGCGTCGACCTTGACGTCGTTCCCGAAACGCACATCCGGGATGGTCGCGACCTCCGTGTACTGACCTGAGGCAGGGTCAAAGCTCCCCAAGCTCACCGGTATCACCTGGGTCTGCCCGCCGAAGTCATAATATCCTTCGTTGAGGACAAATACTTGATGCACGGTCTGTTGCGCACCAGCAGAAACCAGGGCACACAGACCCAAAAAGGAAAGGCATGATCGGTACATGGCTGATAGGTATTGTGCCGTCTTCACCGGACGGCGGTTTGTGTGGGATCACCGGAACGGAGGGATGCCTGTACCGCAAGCTCCCAACCCTTTCCCGGGGACCATGGATCTGAGCGTGCTGGCAGGTCTTCTGGCTCGTCCCAGACCGGCCCGCCTTCCCGATCACCCGATGGTGAAAAGTGGCGTGAAGGACCGGCGTCGGCGGACTTACAGCTGCGGGAACAGCTCCCGGTTCGCACGGGATTCCCTTTTCATCCCCGACGTCGTCGCCGGGGAACCATACGCGCTGGGCAAATGTAGCCGGTCGTTGGTTATCCCGGCTAACTTGCGGTCGAGCATCACCATGGGAACGGATCACCGCATCGAGCCGATCTCCTTGGATCAGGCAGGCCTGCAGACCACGAGCGCGCTACTGGCACATGTGTTCCCCAGCGCGGCGCACTTCACGCCTGCTGTGCTCGATTGGCAGTATGTGCAGAACCCGGATGGAAAAGCCGTGGGGTTCAACGCATGGTCCCACGATCAATTAGCGGGGCATTATGTGACGATCCCCTTGCTGGCCAGGTTGAACGGGACCGAAGAGAAGGCGCTGCTTTCCCTGAACACGGCCACGCATCCCGACCATCAAGGCAAAGGGCTGTTCACACGTCTTGCGAACGCCACGTATGAGCGAGCAACTGAACTGGGATATGGATCCGTGATCGGGGTCGCCAATGCGAACAGTGTTCATGGTTTCACCAGGAAGCTCGGATTCCAGCATGTCGCGCCGCTACTGGCCTTGATCGGTGCAGGACCGTTGCGCATGGACGCGGTGCATGATGTTCCAGCGTTCTCGACCGTCCTGCATGCGGATCGCCTGCGTTGGCGGCTGGCACACCCGGTCTACCGATATGCGGTCGCCAGTTCGGCCCACGAGGTCCTGGTCTTGTCGGAGAAACGCTTGAAAGGCTTCCGGTTCATCCTGCATCAGGGCAAGGGTTTGGATGGATCGGACCTACCCAGGGTCGATGCTCCCTTCCTCCGGGCCTTCATCGGTCTGGACCCTGCGATACGCCGTTCGAGGTCCCTTTACCTCAATGTCCCGATGCGCTTTCGACCGTCCCCTTTGCACTTGATCTTCAAGGACCTGACGGGCCGAGGCCGACGCCTGGACCCGAGCAAAGTGCGCTTTCAAGCCATCGATTTCGATACCCTTTAGCTCAGAATTTGAGCGCAAGGCCCATGTCGAACTGGAGCCCTGAAGTGGTCAACCGGGCATCATAGACGCTCAGGTCGAATTCCTCGCCGTTCAGTTCCCTTGATCGCAAGGGCAGGTTGTAGCGGGCGTATCGGGCAGCGAATTGAAGTCCGACACGATCGCCGAAATAGAAGGCAATGCCGGTACCCACCCGAAAGTGTCCCCCCAGATAGGTATCGCGGACCTCATTGTTCGATCCATCCCGGTCCTTGATGACCAGGTTGTTCAGCCCACCGTCCAACAGACCCATCCAGAAAAAACGCTCCTTGTTCACGATGTAGGCGCGCAGCCCCAACCCCGCGATCATGAACCCGTTCGATCTGGTTGCCGACGAATCCAGATAGGCACCGGGCTCAACATAGATCCCGAGACTGATCGGCCTGGCCACACCCACCTGCACCTGGATCGGGACCGCGTATGTGATCGCGGCACCGTCATCGGATGAGGTTTGCGACACACCCAACAGGGTCAAGGTATTCTCGAACTGAGTGGCATGCCCGCCCACTCCGAAACCCAAGCCGACATGAAAGGTGCCTGCCTCGTTGCCTTGTCCCAGAAGCGAAGCAACGGAATGAAAAAGGACCGCTGCAGCCAGGGAGCGAATGACGTCGGTTGTCATGATCATGGAAGGAAGTTACACGTGTGCAACGCGGATCGCTCGAACAAGGTTGTGCGAACCGGTACATTATCGACCATCCCGAACCGGAATCTTGTATTCCCAAACCAAAGGCTCATTCCAAACCGTTGGAGCCAACCATCTGATATCGCGCAGGTTCGCCATGGTCAACTTCGCTCCCAATAGCGTCCTTGGATCAAGGACACGACCCTCACTGAAACTGGACAAACGAACACACAGCGCCTAGCTTTGTCTTACCTGCAAGACCTGAAGGAACGAATGAGCACACGCACGGAGCGCATCAGTATTGAGATTTCAGAGGAGGAGGAAGCATCCATACCCGCGGCGGTGAACCCCGAACGGGAGGACCTTCTCAGCTTTTGCCCCCACAAGGACCTGAACCTGCCGGAATCATATGACCAAGTGGTCGAGCGATTCGGCAAGTTGAACCGATTCCGGGAGCCGGATCGATTGAACTGACCCGTCACACCCGAACTTCGGATACCGACCCCGCCTTGTGCGGGGTTGTTGTTTTTGGTTGAACGCCGCATTACCTTCAAGGCCCTGCGTTCTGTTCAATACAACCGATCATCCGAACAACCCATGAAAGTCTTCGATGCAAAGCATATCAAGAACATCGCGTTGCTGGGTAGCCATGGCAGCGGAAAGACCAGTTTGGTGGAAACGATGTTATTCGAGGCCGGCTTGATCTCCAGACGGGGTCGTGTGGAGGATAAGAACACGGTCAGTGACCACACCGAGATCGAACACGAACGTGGCAACTCGGTCCATTCAACATGCGTGCACACGGAATGGCGGAATTTCAAGATCAACATCCTCGATACGCCGGGTCTAGATGACCTGGTCGGTGAGACGATCCCCGCGCTCCGTGTGGCGGATACCTGTGTGCTGCTCCTGAACGCCCATCATGGGGTCGAGGTAGGCACGGACCTGGTCTGGGGACACATGCAACGCTATGATCGGCCGGTGATCCTGGCGGTGAACCAATTGGACCATCCGAACTCGGACTTCGAAGGGACCGTGGCACAGGCACGCGAACACTTCGGCCCAGCGGTCACGTTGATGCAATACCCGGTGGAACAGGGTGAGGGATTCCATCGCATCATCGACCTGCTGAAGATGCAGATGTACGTCTTCAAGGATGACGGAGGCAAGCCGGAGAAGCATCCGATCCCGGTCGAGGAGAAGGAGCGTGCGGATGCCCTGCACAAGGAGTTGGTCGAGAAGGCCGCAGAGAACGATGAGGCCCTGATGGAGCGGTACTTCGAACAGGGTGAACTCTCGGAAGATGAGATGCGGCAGGGACTCAAGGTGGGCATGATGCAGCGGTCCGTGTTTCCTGTTTTCTGTCTGAGCGCGCTCCGGAACATGGGCAGCGGACGATTGATGGGCTTCATCGACAATGTGGCCCCCAGTGCCATCGAGATGCCTGCGGCACCCTTGGAGGATGGTGGGGAGCTACCCTGCCGGGTCGATGGACCGACCGTCCTGTTCACGTTCAAGACCATCCTGGAGCCCCGCACCGGATGGATCAGTCTTTTCAAGGTGATGAGCGGTGAATTGAAACCAGGCATGGAACTGGTGAACGACAGCACCGGTGCGTCCGAACGGATCGGGCAGTTGTTCATCCTTGATGGAAAGGAGAGAAAACCGGTGGAAGCGCTGCAGGCCGGGGACATCGGTGCCACGCTGAAGTTGAGGGACACAGCCACGGCCCACACCTTGCACCGACCGGGTCCCAAGGTCCAACTCAGGCCCATAGCGTTTCCGGAACCCCGCTTGCGAGTCACCGTGAAAGCTGCCGATAGCAAGCTCGAGGAAAAACTGCACCACGCGCTCCTTGAGATCCATAAGGAGGACCCGACCGTCGTTCTCAGTTACATCCGCGAAAGCTCGGAACAGGTCCTTGGGGTGCAGGGAGAACTGCATCTGAACCTCGTGAAGTGGCAACTCGATCACCGCTACAAGCTGGATGCGGTATTCGGGTCCCCCAAGATCCCCTATCGCGAGACCATCCGTCGATCGGCGGAAGCAAGCTATCGGCACAAGAAACAAACGGGTGGAGCGGGACAGTTCGGAGAGGTACACCTGAGGATAGAGCCCTATCAGGAAGGCATGCCCGATCCGGAAGGGGTCAGTGTGCGTAAGAAAGAGGAATATGAGCTTGAGACCGGGGGCAAGCTGGTCTTCTACAACTGCATCGTCGGCGGGGTCATCGACAACAAGTTCATGCCGAGCATCCTCAAAGGGGTCATGGAGAAAATGGAACGCGGTCCACTCACCGGTTCAGCGGCACGCGACATCCGGGTCATGATCTACGACGGCAAGATGCATCCTGTGGACAGCAACGACATCAGCTTCAAGATCGCTGGCATGATGGCATTCAAGGAGGCATTCACCAAGGCCGATCCCCAACTGATGGAGCCTATCCAGGAGATCGACATTCGCGTCCCGGAGGACCTCATGGGCGATGTAATGACCGATCTGCAGGGCCGCCGAAGTGTGATCATGGGCATCGAGACGCAGGGAAGGTCCCAGGTGATCAAGGCACATACGCCACTGGCCGAACTGGACCGATACAGCACCACCTTGCGCAGCCTGACCCAGGGAATGGGCACCTACACCGAAAAGTTCCACAGTTATGCCCCGGTGCCCGCGGATATCCAGCAACGCCTCATCAGTTCGCACGACGAGGAAGCTGTGCACGCCTAGGACAGGCTTTCTCCTGAAGAACCTGTGCGTGGGTGCAACGGAATGGGCCGGATGAACCACCTTTGCACGCGCTGAATAGCAGGTCGGTACATGGGAGCAGTTGGGGCCGAGGAAGTGGATGTGGTGGTGATCGGTGCCGGGCCTGCAGGGACCGTGGCATCTGCATACCTGGCGCGAAAGGGTCGGAGAACGGTCGTGATCGAGCGGGAGAAGTTCCCCCGTTTCGTCATCGGCGAAAGCCTGCTCCCCGTTAGCATGGAGCACTGGGAGGAGACCGGTCTGCTGCCGGCCCTGGACAGCCAGGGTTATGCGCCCAAGTTAGGAGCGCGCTTCATGAGAGGGGATTCGGTGCTCGACCTGTCCTTCTCGGAACAATTCACCAAGGGATATGGGCGCACCTGGCAGGTGCCACGTGACCATTTTGATAAGACCTGTGCGGATGCGGCGGCCGCCCAAGGTGTTGATATTCGTTACGAAAGCACGATCACCGCTGTGGAACATTCCGAGACCGGGCCACAGCGCGTACAGGTTTCAGGACCAACAGGGGGGGCGACGATCAAATGCAGGTGGATCATCGATACCAGTGGTTACGGAGGCGCATTGACCAGGCTACTGGACCTTCCCTTTCAACGTGTTCAGGCCGGGCGCGTATCGTTGTTCACGCAGGTGAAGGAAAGCCACCGGGATCGCTTCCCTGATCCGATGCAGATCAGCTTTGATGTGCTGGAGCAGGACCTGTGGTTCTGGGTCATCCCCTTCTCGAACGGCAATACCTCCATCGGGTTCGTAGGTGGTCCAGACCATTTCCAAGGGCACGACCCTGCAGTGCAGTTCAAGGCATTGCTCAAGCGTACTGTGCGGTTCCGGGACCGGTTCCAAGACCTCCCCCATTTGTTCGGGCCTGAACTGATCCGGGACTATACCCATGCCGTGGAGCGGCTTTCCGGACCCGGCTTCGTCCTGGCGGGGAACTGCGCGGGTTTCCTCGACCCGGTCTTTTCCTCCGGTGTGGCGCTGGCCACCAGTTCAGGCCTGCGAGCCGCCAAGCTTACGGATCGGTCGCTCCAGGGAGAGCGTATCGACTGGCGTGCGGAGTACGAAGTCCCGTTCCACGATATGGCCTCCGTATTTCGGTCCTACATCGACAGTTGGTACAACGGTGATCTGCAGACCATTTTCTTCTCCGATCGCATGGACCCACGCATCAAAAGCCAGATCGTGAGCGTACTTGCAGGCTATGTGGAAGATCGGAGCAATCCCTTCGTATCACGGCACGACCACATACTGGGGCAATTGGCCGGACTGATCAAAGCGGGGAAGTGATCAGTCTTCCTCCTTCCTGGGATAGCGGTCGTTCGATCGATCCAGGTCCATCGTCCAGTTCTCCCTGTCGATCTGTACGACCTCGACCTCGTTGATCGGCATGGGGAGCAGGAACGAGTACGTACGATCGGTCCACGACCAAGGGGGAAGCACCTCATCGATGCCTTCCGAACGAGGTGAGCGCATCAGGGTCAGGGGGATCCCAAGCGTTCTGGTCACACCATTGGAATGCCTGATGGTCAGGGTAGCAGGCATGAGGAAACCACCATTGCGTGACAGATGCACACGTGTAGCCCCACCTTCGGCCACCATGCTATCCACGGCCATGTCCAGCATACGGGTGGTATGCAACCATTGATCGAAATACCAATCAAGCACCATTCCTGAGCTTTTCTCCAAGGCCAGTTCCAGATCGACCGGACCCGGATGCTTGAACCGGCATGCGCGGATGTACCGACGCATACCGTTCAGCAACGCGCTGTCCCCCATCACGCTCCGCAACTGGGATAACAGCAGCTCACCTTTGCTGTAGGCTGTTGCATAGTAGGCTCTGTTGGTCATGAAATGGTCGGCATGGACCCCCATTGGTTCGTCATCCGGTTGACCCACAAGCGCGAAATAGGCATCCATGGAAGGTGCGTGAGGGTCCCCTTCCCCATCGAACAGATGCTGCATGACCCGAGACCCTGCGAACTCGGTCCCCCCCTCGTCCATCCATGGGTACTGGGCCTCGTTGCTGGCCAACATGCCATAGAACCAGCTGTGCACGCTCTCATGGACACTGACACCCACGAGGCTGCCCAACCGACGTTTCCCGGTGATGAGCGTCAGCATGGGGTACTCCATTCCTCCGTCCCCACCCTGGACAAAAGCATACTCGGGCCAGGGGTATGCACCGAATCGCTCGTTCATGAACTGAAAGGACCGGACCATGTACTCTGGCAGTCGGGCCCAGGCATCCTCGAACTCTTCGTCCGGAATGTGAAAGAAGCGCAACAAAGGACCTCCGGGCACCTGCGCAGTCGTGTGCACATAGTCCGGATCGGCCGCCCACGCCACATCGTGCACCTGGTCCGCCTTGAAGTGCCAGGTCAATTCGGAGCGATCATCGGCTGCAGAGCTTTCAGCATAACCGTGACCGATCTCGCCCTGGTTCTGGAGCACGCCCGTGGCTGCCACCGTGTACGAGGCATCGATCGTAATGTAGAGCTCGTAGTCACCCCACTCCCCATAGAACTCCCTGGCCACATACGGGTCCGTATGCCAGCCCCGCTGATCATAGGCTGCCACCTTGGGGTACCACTGGGTCATGCTCAGGTCCACGCCTTCCGCATTGTCCCTTCCCGAGCGCCGGATCTGCACCGGCACCTGTCCCTGGAATGTCAGCTCCAGCGTGGTGTTACCACCGGGAAGCACCGGTTCCACCAGATCACACTTCATCAAGGTCCCATCCTCTGAAGTTGATAGGACCGCGCCGCCCTGTTCCACCGAAGAGCACGTCAGCGCCCCCTGCTCGCCAGGTGCGAGGCCGGCAATGCGATCACCGATACGCTTATCCGGATCGGGTACCGAGCGCGAACGGATGTCCATCTCGCTGCCCGGCTTGAACGCATTGGGATAGAGGTGGAAATAGAGATATGGGAGCGTATCCGGGCTGTTGTTGAAATACCGCAGCACCATGCGGCCTTCATACAGATGGTCCTTGACATCCATGCGTACATGAAGCTCCACGGCAATACGCTGCTGCCGGTCACTGCATTGTGCAAGGGTCCCACCATCAACTAGCTCCAGAAAAGCGAACGCACAGAGTGTTGCTCGAAGAACACAGGTCATGCGCCAAAGATCGCATCCCGGACCTCAGCGGATCGTGTTCGAACGTCCGTTCGCCCGCGCACTGCTGGCTCAAGGTCGGATCAGGATAGCAAACGCTGCCTCAGCGCGAATTCCAGCTGCCGGTTCGATTCCAGCAACTGCGCGTGAAGGGCTTTCTGCTCCTGCTCACTGCGGATCTCCGAATAGGCATCACGGACCGCCCTTGCGATCTCGTCCACGTTCCATGGCTTGGGGAAGTAACGCACGATGCCAGCTTCGTTGACGGCTTTGATCACTGCCTGAATGTCTGAATAGCCGGTCACCACCATCCGCCTGATGGTGGGAAAGCTCTCCTTGACCTGTTTCAGTAGCTCATGACCTGCCGTACCGGGCATGCGCTCATCAGCAATGACCACGTCCACTTTCCTGCTGCGAAGAAAAGCCCAAGCCTCTTCCCTGTTACCCGCGGTAAGAACCTGGAATACCTTTCGGAAGGCGGCTTGGAACGCCTGCCGGTTGGGTGCATCGTCATCAACGAACAGGACGACCGCCTGGTCGGACTTCTCAGCGGGATCGAACATGCGAGTGGACATCCTTCGATAGCCTTTGGACAAGTTCATACGCGGATGGGTCGATGAAGGTTGCCAGGATTTATGTTGATAATTTGTTGATAACTCATACTTGATTACCTTTCGACCGGCGCGTGAACTTGGACCGTTAAGCGCCTGGACCTTCCTGACCGATGGACACCCGCCTCGAAGCGCTCCTAAACGCGCGTTCTGTGGACCGGAACGACCAGTTCCGGCCCCAGTTCTTTCGCGCGGCCGATGCGGAGGACCGCGAGCGCCTGTACGATCTGCTCAAGGAGGACGCGACCATTCAGGTGTTCGATGCCCTTCATGGCCAGCTCCGCGAGCTGATGCGGGTCCTGCACCCCGGAAGACAGTTCGATGCGCACTCGCTAGAACACGCGGTCGAGCAGCATCTCGAAGGTTTACCGATGCAAGCGCACGGGATGTGGGTCTTCTATCCTTGGAGCAAGCGCCTCGTTCATATCCTGGACGAACCAGCGTTCGTCCTGGTCCGGACGGACCGGAACCGCAACAAGATCACGCGCGAAGAGCAGGCCGTGCTCGCCAAAAAGCGCGTGGGTGTGATCGGTCTGAGCGTCGGCCAGAGCGTCAGTCTCACCATGGCTCTGGAAAGGAGCTTCGGGGAGATCCGGCTTGCCGATATGGATACGCTCGATCTGAGCAACCTGAACAGGATAAGGAGCGGGACCCATGGTCTTGGCGCCAACAAAGCGGTCAATGTGGCCCGCGAAATTGCCGAGATCGACCCCTACTTGAAGGTCACCTGCTTCCCGGAGGGCATCAACAAAGGGAACATCGATCGATTCCTGACGGACGGTGGGGACCTTGATCTCGTCGTGGAGGAATGCGATAGTTTGGATATCAAGATCCTGGCACGCCAGGAAGCGCGCAAGCGAGGGATCCCCGTCGTCATGGATGCCAGCGATCGCGGGCTCATTGACGTGGAGCGTTTCGACCTCGACCCGGAACGACCGCTCCTGCACGGACTTCTTGATGACATGGACCTGGGCCAGTTCGAACGCCCGATGACGAATGCGGAGAAACTTCCTTTCATGGCCAAGATCGTGGGCATGGACACCCTGAGCGATCGCATGAAAGCCTCCCTGCCCGAAATGGGCAGGACCATTTCCACCTGGCCGCAGTTGGCCACCGGGGTCATTCTGGGTGGAGCGATCGTAGGTGATATCCACCGCCGCATCGCCCTCGATGGGTTTCGGGGATCGGGCCGATGGTGGAACGACTTGGACGACCTCATCAGTGAAGCACGAGCCGCATACCCTGACGGACGGAACCGGGCTGGTGACAACACCTCTTCAGATCATGGACAAGATCACGATCAAAGCATTCCAAGCACCGAGTGAACCTGCCTTGTGCGAGGAGTTCCTGAGGGAACACCGGAAGGTGCTCCAGGATTTCGGCATTGAGCACATCAGTACCAATACCGAGGACTGGATGACCGACCCGAATGCGTATATCATCGTGGCCTTGCACGACAAGCTCGGCATGGTCGGCGGTATCCGTCTCCAGATCGCAGCTCCCGACCGTCAACTTCCCATGTCCCTGGCGATCTCGAAGATGGACGAACGGGTGAACGATGAGCTTGCGGTACTGAACCCGCACGGGAATGGCGAGGTCTGCAGCTTGTGGAACGCCAATCGCTATGCCAACATGGGCATTCCCGTGATCCTGAGTACCTGTGTCACAGCAATGTCCACCATGGTGAATGCCCGTACCATGGTCTGCCTCGTGGCCCATTACACCCAGCGCTATCCGCGGCGGAACGGGTTCCTCGTCATGGAAGGGGTCGGTGACAAGGGTACGTTCATCTACCCGATCCCTTCGATCACGGCAATTGCCATGGTGAACCCCGATACGCTCACGCTTCCTTACGCTTCGGACGAGCAGCGCCACGTGATCTACAGCATACGGCTCCGACCTCAGCAGGTCCGTATCGAACGACCCGGAAAAGCGGAGATCGAGGTCCACTATGACATGCGCGTCCAGAACGATTTTTTATCCCTGAACGCGTACCAGCACATTGAACAGGATAGGCTGAGGCACTCCGCGTAGGGTACATCTGGGCGCAACCCTGGCTGTTCGCATGCGTAGAAGCGCGCAATGCGATCGATCATGTCCTTGTGCGCTCTCCTCCTGGGCGCAACGCTCTCGGCACAGGCCGATGACGCGGTATTCGAGCTCAGACCGGATGAGGAACGGCCCTATCTGGGCAGTTACCTCAGCGTACTGAGCACGAACGTGGACACCTTGGACCCGGACCTGGTCCTTGGTAGTGTGGGCTTCAACGTTCTTGAAGATGCCGTTCCGAACCTTGGACTGAGCGCGAACACCCATTTCGTCAAGTTCAGTTTCGTGAATTGGACGAGCACCGATGAACTGGTGCTGACCATCGGTCATGCGGACATTGACAATGTGGAAGTGTACCGCATCGTCGGTGGCACCACGACCACGCTGATCGGTCGTTCGGGCCTTCGGGTCCCCCCTGCACTTCGCCATCAGCAAGGGAAGGAACACAGTTTTGCCCTTTGGGCCGTACCGAACACCCGGCACGACCTCCTGATCAAGTTGCAAAGCACGAAGCAACTCCAGCTTCCGATCCGTGTTCAACCCCTGTCCGAGCTGGCGCGATCAAGAAGTACTCGGAACATCTTCCTGGGAGGGTACATCGGCATCATGCTCGTCATGGTGCTGTACAACCTGTTCATATTCTTATCGATGCGCGACAAGAGCTATCTGCTCTATGTCCTGTATATCGTCGCTGTCGCGCTTACCCAACTTGCGTTCACGGGCATTGCACCCGCCTACCTGTGGCACGGGGCGACCTGGTTCGCACCCAAGGCAACCGTCCTGTTGACCATCGCGACAGCCATCCTGGCCAGCGAGTTCATCATCGATTTCATCCGAACGGCCGAGCATTCCCCACGGATCCAGAAAGGCTTGCGCCTGTTCTATATCCCGCTGGGTATCTGTGTGTTGATGGACCTGACCGGAATGGAGCTGATGGCCTACAAGGCCACCCAGGTCATTGCCGGTGTTTTCGCCTCCTACATGATCGTCTCCGTTCTCAAGATATGGCGCAGTGGTTCGCGTCAAGCTGGGTATTTCCTGGCAGCCTGGAGCGTGTTCCTGGTCGGAACGGTGCTATTCGTGATGAAGGACATGGGACTGCTGCCATACACCGATCTGACCATCTACACCATGCCTGTCGGTTCCGCTGTGGAGGGTGTCCTGCTCAGCTTCGGTCTTGCCGATCGCATCAACATCCTGCGTCGGGATAAGGAACGCTCGCAGGCGGAATCGCTTCGTATCAGTCTGGAGAACGAGCGGATCATCCGCGAGCAGAACGTGATCTTGGACCAGAAGGTCAAGGAGCGCACATTCGAACTGGAACAAAGCAATCGCGATCTGAAGCGTACTCAATCACAGTTGGTGGATGCGGAGAAAATGGCCTCACTGGGTCAATTGACCGCAGGTATCGCCCATGAGATCAACAATCCGATCAACTTCATCACCAGCAACCTACCCCCGCTCCGGCGGAACCTGACCGATGTGGTCGACCTGTTGCGTGAATACCGTACGCTCGATCCACCCGTTGACCCCCACGTGCTGCTCGCTATCGCAAAGCGTGACGAAGAGCTTGGCATCGAGGAATCCATTACCGAATTGGACGCCATACTGGACAGTATCCACGAAGGAGCGGATCGCACCGCTGAGATCGTGCGAGGGCTTCGGAATTTCAGCCGATTGGACGAGGATGACCTGAAGGTGGCCGACATCAATGAAGGCCTCCGAAGTACGCTCACTGTGCTTGGACCTCAGATCAGGGACCAGATCCAACTGGAGCTCAGGCTCGGTGATATCCCTCAGGTGGAATGTTACCCGGGCAAGGTGAACCAGGTGTTCATGAACATCATCACCAATGCACTGCAGGCTGCCACTGAACGAGCGAAAGGCCCCATGCCAGCTGTCACGGTCAGTTCATCGGTACGCAATGGCATGGTCCAGGTGACCATCAGCGACAATGGACCAGGCATCCCGGAGGAGAACTTGACCCGGATCTTCGAACCCTTTTTCACGACCAAGGATGTGGGTCAGGGGACCGGGTTGGGTCTGTCCATTGCGTACAGCATCATCGAAAAACACCACGGCTCCATCCATGTGGAGTCAACAGTGGGCGTGGGGACATCCTTCGTGATCAGCATCCCGGTCCAGCATGAAGGGAGCGAACAGAAAAGGGCTTGAACATGAGCAGCAAGAAAGTGAAGGTCCTGTATGTGGACGATGAGGAAGGCAACCTGATCGCCTTCCGTTCCACCTTTCGTAGGGAGATGGACGTGTATACTGCATCGTCCGCACAAGAGGGTCTCGAGCTACTCGATAAGGAAACGATCCCTGTGGTGATATCGGACCAGCGGATGCCCGGGATGACCGGTGTCGAGTTCCTGGCCGAGGTCCGCAGACGTTCACCACATACCATACGTATGCTCCTCACGGGTTACGCCGATATCCAAGCGGTCATTGACGCGGTGAACCAGGGGAACATCTACGCCTATGCCACCAAACCTTGGGACGAGAACGACCTGAGGCTGAGAATATCGCAAGCTTATGAGGTCCACCAGCTCCGAGGGGAGCGCGAGAAACTGTTCAGCCGATACGAACAGGTATTCTCGGCGTCCGGAGACCCGATCGTGATCGTCGATGATCGGGGTTGTTTCCTGGAGGTGAACCCTGCGGCCGAAAAGCTTTTCTCGATGGATCGATCGACCATTCTGGGAACACCGCTTACCGACCTGCTGCTCGAACCGGATGCCCTGGGCAGGAGCCTGTTCGGCAAACGGAAGGGACGTTCGTTCAGGAACGTCGACCTCACCATCAAAAGCCCGAACGGGGATCTGATGGACTGCCTCCTGACCATCACCCTGCTCGAGGAAAGCGGAAAGGGAAAGCGTCAATACCAAGTGATAATCAAGGACATCACAGACCGGAAGCAGGAGGAAAAGCGTTTAAGAAAGCTCAACACCGATCTGGACCGCCGAGTGGCGCTCCGGACGAAGCAGCTTCTGGAAGCCATGGAGGACCTGGGATCATTCAGCTACACGGTAGCCCATGACCTGCGGTCGCCTCTGAAGAACATCCTGGCCCTCAGTGAGATGTTGGCATCATCCTCGGAATTGATCGAACGCGAGACCCTGGCGGAGAAGATCCATAAGGGAGCAGGTCGGATGCTCGAACTGGTCGACGACCTGTTGCGATTCTCACAAACCAGTGACCGGGAGTTGAAGCGCAGGGAGTTGGACCTGGGCCAGATACTGGGCGAGGTCCTTCAGGAAATGGCCATCGATCAGGATCAGGTGGAGGTCCGGAACCTTGTAACCCACGGCACCAAGCTCTTCGCCGACGGAGCCATGCTCAAAGTGGTGCTCGTGAACCTGCTTTCCAATGCCATCAAATTCACCCGGACCACCGAGCACCCCGTGATCGAGATCGGCAGTGATCCGGAGGATGGATCGGTCCATATCTGGGTGAAGGACAATGGCGTGGGCTTTGACGCCAAAGGGAACGCGGTCGTCTTCAATGCCTTCAAGCGCATGCACCGGCTCGACCAGTTCGAGGGCAGCGGGGTCGGCTTGGCCATCGTTCAACGGGTCGTGGCCAAACATGGAGGCGAGACATGGGCCGAAGGAAAGCTCGGGGAAGGGGCGACCATCCACCTTCGCATTCCGAACGAACCCCTTGCCGTGCGCGCCCTACCCTTCGCTTCCTAGCGCACCACGAAACGGACCGAGCGGTCCGAACGCACTGACCGTGCGACATAGGTTCCTGTTGGCAATCCGCCGATAGGGAGCGTTATACTGCCCTTCGGGGACGGACCATGCCAGGTAAGGACGGAGCGACCCGCCGCGTCCAGGACTTCGATGCTGGAGCGCTCATTACCGAAACCATCGATCATGATCATGGAGCCTTCGGCAGGGTTCGGGTAGACCTTCATCATGCGTTCTTCGATCCGACCGGGTGCGGCGACCGAAAGCACCGCCTGGAACCCGGAGGCGTCGGCTGCATAGTCGATACCGGTCCAAGTATTGCTGCCATTCGCCAGCGACACCGCGTGGTACGACAACATCGGCAGCCCGGGATGGTCCAACACGATGCGGTAGTTCCCATCCGGGACCTGATCGAACTGATAGATGCCATTCTGATCGGTCCTGGTAAATGCGATCCATTGACCGGTCGAAAGGTCCTCCAGGAACACAGAGACGCCAGGCCATGCGACCCCAAGGCCCGAGCTTCGGATACCAAGGTCGCCCAGGTAACCCTCGATGTACCCTGAACCGGCCAGATCGCCGATACCGGTCAGCATGATATCGCATACGAACGTGGAATCACAGAGCGCGGAAGCCACCTCCGCGAAAGACCAGAAATGGGTGTTCAACCAATAGCTCGTGGCCAGTCCCGGCTGCCCCAGCGAGTCCGGAACAGCCCGCAGGATGTATTGACCAAAGGGCACGTTCAGGAAGCTGTACTGACCTTGAGCGTCGATCGGCGTGGTTCCGTAAAGCACCGATCCCGCAGCATTCAGGCCATAGACATACAGTTCCACCTCACCTTGGTCGACCGGATCACCGAGCGTATCGGAAACCGTGCCTTCGAACGCATATTGCGCGGCAGGACAATTCAACGTGATCAGGTGCAGATCGCGCATGCAGCTTCCGACGAGCACCCCGTTCCGGTACTCTTCCACCAGATAGGCGAGCGCGTAGTCGCCCAACATGCCGGGTATCGCGCAATGGTTCCCTGTGAACGGGTCGAACTGGTGACCGTTCGCACTGGGGAAGGGTTCGGTGATACTGAACCCTGGCTCATAGGAAAGCATGGCCCCGTTCTCGTCCAATGGGACCATCATGCTGTAGCCAAGTGAATCACCATCGGCATCGTAGGCACCATTGTCCAGGCAGAACAATTCATTCGAACAGAAATAGGGAAGATGGAACTGCTGAAAGACCGGCGAGTCATTGCCTGGGTGGTTCAAATTATCGAGCGTGCAACGGTTGGTGGCGCCAAACTGTGACGCGTTGGACAGGTTACTGATGTTCGACTGGCGGCAGCATTGCGACCAGGAAATGACCCAATCCGAACAAGCCATGCCCAGGTCGATCGTGTCGCGGTAGGTCACGATCTCCAGCCCCGGAGCATTTCCTCCCTGACACACGGTCAAGAGCCCAGGGCATCCGGTACCCTGGACCTGCTGGTCGATCGATCCGATAGAAACGATCGTGTCCACCGAGCAGGTCGTACTCAGGACCGCGATGTTCTGGACAGAAGCCAGCGCGATACCATCACAATGCCTGAACACCACCAGCGTGACCTCGTATTCGTTGCCCGCCACATGACGATAGCCCAGGTCGCTTCCCATGACATGTGTTGCCTGAGCGGTCAAGGGGAACATGGACATGACCAATGAGAGCGGCAATATGCCTTTCAGGGATCGCAGCATGTGATCGCAGAACATGAACTCAGGGTTTGGGGGTCGCAGGGTATGAATGTAGGACGCGGGCACGACCGGAACACGTTGCCTCCCTTGTAACCCTTTCAGGTCCGCGCCCGTATCAAGAGGCACTCTGCGGCCATTGAGCGGTTCGGACGACCGATCAAAGCAAAAATGGAACACAAAAAGATCCTTTTGTTCGGCCTGGTGACCTTGATGGGGACCAGCGCCATTGCCCAGCGGAACAAGCTCGTCGACCAGCGGGACCAAGCCGAGGGCTGGTACCTGCCTGTGCATGGTCAGGTGCTTGTGGATGGCAGGAAAGCCTCCAACTATACCGTGGAACTGTTCAAGGAGAACGAGCGACTTGGCGAGGTCGCGGTGAACAAGAAAGGCTCTTACCAGCTGGAGCTCGACATCGACCACCGTTACACCATCCGGATCGCCAAGGAAGGATACGAGGATAAACTCATCCTGATCGACACCGCGCTCCCGCCCGATCTGGTCACCTACCCGGACTACGAGTGCTATGCCAACCTGATCCCCGACGCGGGACAGAAAGGCATGGACCCGTTCTACACGGATTTCCCTTCAGCCATTGTCAGGTACAACGAGGAAATGGGAGGGTTCTACCACAGCGAGAACTACCTCGACCACATTCGAAGCAAGGTATCCGGAGTGGCGCAGGCCAGCTTCTGAATCGACCCGACCTAAAAAAGCACGAAGGGCGGT
>JAGQVN010000320.1 GCA_020437905.1 Flavobacteriales bacterium | reverse complement strand
GAAGGCGTCGAGCGCACGCTTGGCGTCGGCCTTTGAGATCTTGGCCTCAGCGGCCATTGCCTCGATCAATTCGGCTTTGTTCATGCCCATTGTTCTTTTGGGATTTAGGTTAGGAAAGTGTTTTACCCGTGGCAAATGTATTTGGGAAGCCGCGTCTGGCAAGGGTTTCAGGCTGCTGCGGCGGAAAATGTTGAAAAATGGGGCCTTTTCTTCATAAGTAGGCCTGCATCCCGCTGGTAGCAAGGGATTCAGGGAATCGGATTGGAGCCGTTGGGTCAACGATTTCGCAGGCGGCTCATCCGTTCGGTCCGATGGCCTTGGCGCGGTTCCAATCGATCCGGGAACCTCTCACCAGTTCGCCCACGGACATCGCTCTGCGCCCTTCGAGCTGCACGGTCATCAGTTCGATCCATCCGTCGAGGCAACTCACCAGCATGCGCTCATCGAACTGCCGTATCTCACCAGGTCCATCCGGACTTGGACCATCGGCATATCGTGCCTGCAGGACCTTCATCCTGGATACGTTCCCATCCAGCGACCATTCCACCCAGGCGCCCGGGTATGGGCTGAGACCTCGGATCAGATCGTGCACCGGATGTATTCCCCGCCGCCAGTCAATGCGCCCATCTTCCGGGTGCAGCTTCGGAGCGGGGCGAAGTGATTCGACCCCATGCGTCGCTTGCGGCTTTCGCTGGATGCTGCCTTCCAGCAGGCCATGGACCGTGCGGACCAGAAGTCCTGCACCGATACTCATCAGTACATCATGCAATTCACCAGCGGTCATCTCCGGACCAATGGACACAGCTTCCTGAAGCAGTACATCACCCGTGTCGATCCGATCATCGATGAGGAAGGTCGTGACACCGGTCCGTTCATATCCGTGGATGATCGACCAATTGATCGGCGCCGCGCCGCGGAGATCGGGAAGCAGGGATGCATGCAGGTTCAGGGTCCCTATTCGTGGCAAGCTCCAGACGACCTCGGGCAACATCCGGAATGCCACTACCACGAACAGGTCGGCATGAAATCCCGCGAGGGTGTGCACGAATTCCGGGTCTTTGAGGTTCGTTGGTTGAAGGATGGGAATGCCCAGCTCTTCGGCTCGCACTTTCACGGCGGACTTCGAAACGCGTTGGCCCCTGCCCGAACGCCTGTCGGGTGCTGTCACGACCGCGGCTATGTTCGAACCATCCTGATGCAAGGCATCAAGAGAGGCTACAGCGAACTCCGGGGTCCCCATGAAAACTATGCGCGCCATGATCGGATCAGTTCGGGCGAAATTCGGAAACGGTAGGGTAGTGCAGCATCCTCACCGGCATAGTCCACTCCGATCCGTGGTCCTGCTAATAGGTGGCTGGCGGGAATGTTCACTTCATCGTTGGTGATCCACAGCTCAGGTCCCTGAAGGACCATTCCGGTGTGGACGGTCTTGATCCCTAATGCTTGCGCTGCTGTGCCGGGGCCGTCCGTGCGACAGGTGCCTTTGGTGCCCCTGCGCATCCACATGGTCTCCTGGCCAAGGACCGGGCGAATACCTCTGATCAGGATCGCATGAGGAGTGCCTTCCTGATGCGTGACGACATTGAACAGATGATGGATGCCATAGCACAGATAGACATAGGCACGGCCCCCGGGACCGAACATGATCTCGGTCCGGGCTGTCCTCCGCGCTCCGAATGCATGCGAGGCCCGGTCGTTCACACCGAGGTATGCTTCAACCTCGGTGATCAGACCCGCGCAGTGTTCTCCATCGATACAGGAATGCAAGGTGCATCCGAGCAGATCACGCCCGACCTGCAGGGTGTCTGTTCGCGTGTAGAACTCCGGTCCGAGCCGATGGCCCTGGGTGGTCATGCTGCTCACGTCCCTGTCTGATCCATTTCCCAACGTATGCGCTCCATGTCCTGCTCCAGTGATCCCCCTTCTTTCCTTTTGCGCGCCACGCATCGATCGCATTGGCCACATGCCTCTTTGGGAACCTCTGAGAAGTAGGCCAAGAGCTCCTGCTCCCGGCAGCGAACATCAGGGGCGAGATAGCTCAACATGGCCCTCATGCGCTTCAAGGCCCGGTCCTTGCGCAGGGCCAAAGCTTCCGGTGCGAGGTACAGGGCGGCGGCATCCGGTCTGGGAACAAGCAGGGTCACCTGCGGGTCATCATCCCGTGAACGATAGTGGATCAGATCGAGACGGTGCAGTTCCTTCAGTCGATCCACCACCTCCTGAACGGAAATGGCGCTCATGCGTGCGAGGCGCTCCTCTTCCACGATCACAAGCCCTTCGAACAATCCCCCATGTGCACTACGCACTGCTTCCAGAACTGCGCCCATGCACTTATCGTTCTTCCGTGAACGCATGATCGTGGCGTGGTCGGCCTTGATCTGTACGCGCGATGGGGTATGAACGCCTTCGCTAAGGACCAGGGTCCCGTTCAGTTCCAACGCTTTCAGGGCATGCAAGGCAGTTCCCGTTCGGATACCAGCCTTCCCAGCCAGCTCGTTCAGGTGCACCGGATAGCTTTCGTGCAAACCACTACCCGACGCGATCCGGTGGATGTTCGAAAAGGCTTGGAACACCTTGCGCACCTCAGCGAGACTCGGAAATCCAGCTTCCACCCGTTCCCTTATCAGTTCGGGATCGGCCCCATCGCATAGCACGAAGGCAAAGGCCGGCTTGCCATCACGACCTGCGCGACCCGCTTCCTGGTAATAGCTCTCCAGGTCGTTCGGGGGAGACCAGTGGATCACACTGCGCACATCGGACCGGTCGATCCCCATGCCGAACGCATTGGTGGCCACCACGCAGGGAAGCGTGCCGGAAGCCCACTCCGCCTGGACGCGGTCCCTTTCCGACCTGTCCATGCCGGCATGGTATGCGGCACAGTGGATGCCATGGTGTTCCAAGTGTGCGGCCAGTTGGTCTGCCGTTCTGCGTTGTTGAACATAGACGATGGACGAACCTTGCGTTCGGTTCAGGATCTTGAGGAGCCGAGCCAGCTTGTCCTCCCCATGGCTCACCCAAAAGGTGATCTCGGGCCGTCGGAAGGAGGTTCGGACAACGTTCGGCGCGCGGAATGCGAGCAAGCGCTGGATATCCTCCACGACCCTGGCGGTGGCCGTGGCAGTCAAGGCAAGGACAGGAGCTTCCGGGTGAACGGGGCGCAGTTCCGAGATACGCTGATAGGCCGGGCGGAAATCATACCCCCACTGTGAAATGCAATGCGCCTCATCCACCGCGATGAGACTAATGGGCATGCGTGGCAGCCGGCCTTGAAAGAGTTCCGTACCGATCCGTTCGGGAGAGAGAAAGAGAAGTGACAACCTTCCCTGGGCGGCATCCTCCAGCGTGTTCTCGATGCTGCTGCTGGTCATGCCGCTCATGACAGCACCCGCCTTGATCCCGATCGAACGTGCCCGGTCCACCTGGTCCAGCATCAAGGCGATGAGCGGAGAGATGACCAGACAAAGACCTCCCTGATGCAACGTAGGTAGTTGATAGCACAGCGATTTTCCCGCTCCGGTCGGCAATAGAGCAAGGGTATCGTGTCCTGCAAGCACATGTTCGATCACCTCTTCCTGTCCAGGCCGGAACGTGTCGAAGCCCCAGAACTGCTTCAGCGTGGATCGAACGTCAGGCAGCATCCTATTCTCACTAACTTGGGGAGCCGGGCTGCGCATACTGCGAACCTTCGCACGCAGCGATGGTTACATTTGAGCAGTTCCGACGATCTTCTAGACAGAGCATGATAACCACTGGGCAAAAGATAGCGATCCGGCGCACGGAGAATTCACGGCTGCCAGGTACCGACCTGGACAACATCAAGTTCGGTCGCGTCTTCAGCGACCATATGGTGGTGATGGACCACGTGGATGGTTCGTGGGGTGCGCCGTCCATTGTCCCGTTCGAGAAACTTTCGATGAGCCCTGCCTCCCTGGTACTCCATTACGGCCAATCCATCTTCGAGGGTCTGAAAGCGTATCGCAGCGATGATGGCAGCGTGAACGTGTTCCGACCACAGGCCAACATCGCGAGGATGAACCGGAGTGCGCAGCGGATGTGCATGCCGCAGGTCCCGGAGGACTTATTCCTTGAGACGCTCATCGAGCTGCTCAAAGTGGACCAGGCATGGATACCCGGAGGCGATGAAGCCGCGTTGTACATACGCCCGTTCATGTATGCATCGGACGAGTTCATCGGCGTCCGTCCATCCGACACGTACAAGTTCATGATCTTCACGTGTCCGGTGCGGGGTTATTACAAGGAACCCGTGCGCGTGCGCGTGGAAACCGACTACAGCAGGGCGTTCCCTGGAGGCACCGGTGCCACGAAATGTGCGGGCAATTATTCAGCTGCGCTGTATCCGGCAAAGCTTGCCCAGGAGCAGGGGTTCCACCAGCTGATCTGGACCGATGCCATGACCCATCGGTATATCGAAGAAAGCGGTACCATGAACGTGTTCTTCGTGGTGGATGGAAAGTTGCTTACCCCTGAAACGTCGGGTACGATACTGGAAGGTGTGACCCGTGACAGTCTCATTCAACTGGCGGAACGCGCCGGCCGGCCCATCGACGTGCGTCAGGTCTCCGTGGAGGAGATCCGGAAGAGCCTGGAAGAAGGACGTCTAACGGAGGCATTCGGCGCCGGGACAGCCGCGACCATCGCCCACATCAGTGCCATTTCCATTGGCGGCGAGGAGTTCTCCCTGCCGCCCATCGAGCAACGCATTGTCGCACTAGCCTTGGAGAAGGAATTGGATGATATTCGCCGCGGGCGGGCGGATGACCCCTACGGGTGGTTGGTCCAGGTCCCGGCCTGACCACGTCGCTGGCGAAGCCCTTCGAGGCTGTCCGGTATCACGGCCATACCCGGCAGGCAGAAGATCAAGGTGAGGAAAGGCCAGTCCAGGAACGTCGTGCCGATCAGGATACCACCGATCAGCACGCTGCCGAACAGCAATCCGGTCACGTGCAATCCACGGTATGCGAAGACATCCACCGGTGTCGGCGGCCGCACGATCGGTCGGCGCACCACGCGATCTTGAGTTGGACGTTGTTGGACAGGGCGGCTTCGATCTAGGAGTTCATCGTATTCCTTTCTGAGCTGCGCATCGCTGAGCACGCGATAAGCCTCGTGGATCGCGCGAAAGACCTCGGCAGCTCTCGGTGATCCGTTCACGTCCGGATGGTATCGTTTCGCAAGCGAACGAAAGCGCACCTTCAATTGGGAAGCGGAACTGTTACGGCCCAAACCCAGGAGCTTGTAATGGTCGTATTGGGGATACTGAGGCATGTGCTCCCAGAGAAGACGCTTCAAGATACCGAACGGTTGCCGGATCCACCTGTTGCATCAGGAACGGCCCTTCCCGATCCGGGACCGGCACGCCTCATTCTACTTCGGGCTATCGAACCAGATCAGACTACCGGTATCCTGGGCGATCGCGGCCCATTCGTCCACATCCAGGTCGATGCGCACGGTGGCACAGGTGGGAAGGTCAATCTGTTCCCCGGTCAGCGTCCATACCAGGTCCGAGGATCCGGGGTTGTGACCGAAGCACATGACTTGGGTGGCGTCATTTGGCAGTGCAGCGAGGACTTCCAGCCAACCATCCACGGTGGCCAGGTAGAGTGCCGGTCGAAGTAGGATCTGTTCTTGGGGTACGGCGAGTTCGTGTGCAAATCCCGTTGCCGTGCTGCGGGCTCGAACAGCTGTGCTGGAGACCATGAGGTCCAAGGACTCCCGTCGCTCAGCAAAGCGCCTGGCCATCAATGGCAGATCTCGTTCTCCGCGATCGTTCAAGGGACGGTCATGGTCCCTGATCCCCAGATCATCCCAACTGCTCTTGGCGTGGCGTGTGATGTAGAGCGTGCGCATCGCACCTCAGATCGTGAGGTCCTTCATGCCATCGACCAACGTGCGAAGCAGGGCATGGGCGTCCATCGTCAAGGGTAGAGGAAGGCTTGCCTGGCGGGCGTTGCTCACCGAATTCCCATCGCGAAGCACCCTGGCGAGCTGCAGATCCAAACGCTCGGGATAGGTCCCGGTGAACGACAGATCCAAGGTGTGCCCCCCGACCAGTTGCAGCCGATAGGCAGGGTAGGAGGAACCTTCATCGCTCGGGCGCTCTTCCAGGACATGCCCGGAGGCCCGCAGGTCCTCCGCCCATTCATCCATCACATACAAGAGCACATGTTCGATGAACAGTTCTGCATCGCGGGGAAGTTGGACCTGTTCAGCAGCCAATGGGGCCAGGAGGCGGGAGCGCGTGTGCCGCAGGATGGCCGACACATCGTGTAATTGTTCCGTAAAGGTCATCAGCACCGATCGTTTCCTGATCGCGATGATAGGTCGATCGGCCCAAGCGCACCCGCGATGGGCAGGACTTTTTTCCACGATCGGTGAACAGGATCAGGATGATCAAAGCGCTACTGCGCTCGGCAGGTGAGCTCTGTCCATGATGAAGCAAAAAGCCCCCGATCTCCGGGGGCTTTGCTCTTTGACAGGTCCGATCTTTAGACCTGGCTCGTCTCCTTTTTCGCCTTCCCGTTCCCGTTCTTTTCCTTTTCATCGATGGGCTGGCGGAATACGATCTGTCCGTCGAACACGTCGATGACTTGGGGCGCGCCAAGTTGGATGGTGCCGGCGATCAGTTGCTTGCTCAGCGCGTTCAGCAGTTCCTTCTGGATGATCCGCTTCACGGGACGGGCTCCGAACTGCGGGTCGTAACCCACCGTGGCGATGTGATCGATCAGGTCATCGGAGGGAAGCAGGTGCACGTCCTTCTCTTCGAGCTTCTGCATCAGCTGATGCAATTGCAGTTTCACGATGTCCTTCACGTTCTCGCGGTCCAGTGGCTTGAACATGATGGTCTCGTCGATGCGGTTCAGGAACTCGGGACGTACGGTCTTGCGCAGCAGGTCGAACACCTCCTTCCGGGTGCTCTCCCAGATGCGGTCGCTGTTCCGTTCATCCATGGTGTCGAAGTTCTCCTGGATGATGTGCGACCCGATGTTCGAGGTCATGATGATGATGGTGTTCTTGAAGTTCACCAGTCGCCCCTTGTTGTCGGTCAGGCGACCATCATCCAACACTTGCAACAACACATTGAACACATCCGGGTGGGCCTTCTCGATCTCGTCGAGCAGCACCACGCTGTATGGCTTGCGGCGCACGGCCTCGGTGAGCTGGCCGCCTTCGTCGTAGCCCACGTAGCCCGGAGGCGCACCGACCAGGCGGCTTACGCTGTGCCGTTCCTGGTACTCGCTCATGTCGATCCGGGTCATGGCCTGTTCGTCGTCGAAGAGGAACTCGCTCAAGGCCTTGGCCAGTTCGGTCTTTCCCACGCCCGTGGTGCCCAGGAAGATGAAGCTCCCGATCGGTCGCTTCTCATCACCGAGCCCTGATCGGCTGCGGCGTACCGCATCCGCCACCGCACGCACGGCTTCGTCCTGACCGATCACGCGCTTGTGCAGCTCGTCCTCCAGCTTCAGCAGCTTCGTGCGTTCGGCCTCGAGCATGCGCGTCACGGGAATGCCGGTCCAGCGGCTCACCACATCGGCGATCTCCTCCACATCGACCTCCTCCTTGATCATCTTCGAGCTGGCCTGAAGCTCGGCGAGCTCTGCCTTGGCCTTGTTCAGGGCATCCTCGGTCTCCTTGATGCGACCGTAACGGATCTCGGCCACCTTCTCGAAATCACCGTCGCGTTCCGCCTGGGCGGCCTCGAACTTCAATTGCTCGATCGCATCCTTTGAAGCGTTGATCTTTTCAACCAGGTCGCGCTCGCTCTGCCAACGCGCCTGCAGGCCATCGCGCTGTTCGTTCAGGGTGGCCAGCTCCTGGTTCAACTGCGCGAGCTTGGTCTCGTCCTTCTCACGCTTGATCGCTTCGCGCTCGATCTCCAGCTGCATGATGCGCCGGTCGATCTCGTCCAGTTCCTCCGGCTTGGAGTTGATCTCCATGCGCAATTTGCTGGCGGCCTCATCGATCAGGTCGATGGCCTTGTCAGGCAGGAAGCGATCGGCGATGTAGCGGGTGCTGAGTTCGACGGCTGCGATGATGGCAGCATCCTTGATCAGCACCTTGTGGTGGCTCTCGTACTTCTCCTTGATCCCGCGCAGGATGCTGATGGCGTCCTCGCGGTCGGGTTCATCCACCATCACTTTCTGGAAGCGGCGCTCCAGGGCCTTGTCCTTTTCAAAGTACTTCTGGTATTCGTTCAAGGTGGTGGCTCCGATGGCGCGCAGCTCGCCTCGTGCCAGGGCGGGCTTCAGGATGTTGGCGGCGTCCATGGCGCCTTCACCACCGCCGGCACCCACCAGGGTGTGTATCTCGTCGATGAACAGCACGATGCGTCCATCCGCCGCGATCACTTCCTTGACCACGGCCTTCAAGCGCTCCTCGAACTCTCCTTTGTACTTCGCACCAGCTATCAGGGCCCCCATGTCCAGGCTGAAGACCTTTTTCTGTTTGAGGTCCTCGGGCACGTCGCCGCTCACGATCCGCTGTGCGATGCCCTCGGCAATGGCGGTCTTTCCAACGCCGGGTTCACCGATCAGGATCGGGTTGTTCTTGGTGCGTCGGCTCAATATCTGAAGCACCCGGCGGATCTCCTCGTCACGTCCGATCACCGGGTCCAGTTTGTTGCTGCTGGCCAGCTGGTTCAGGTCCTTGGCGTATTTGTTCAGCGCATTGTAGGTCTCCTCCTGGCTCTGACTGGTGACCCGCTCACCTTTGCGCAATTCCTTGATCGCCGCGATCAGGTCCTTGCGGTTCACGCCATTGTCCTTCAGCAATTGGGAGATGGTATCCCCGCTGTCCAGGATGCCGATGAGCAGATGCTCCACGCTGGCGAACTCATCAGTGAATTCCTTCAGCGATGCCTGTGCTTTGGTCAAGGCGGTGCCGCTATGGCGCGATAGGGAGAGCTGCCCCCCTTCGACCTTCGGATACCCTTCGACGATGCGATCCAAGGCCTTGGTGAAGGCATCCAGGTTCACGTTCAATTTCTTCAACAGAAAAGGCACCACGTCCTGGTCCACTTCCAGGATGCCTT
>JAGQVN010000319.1 GCA_020437905.1 Flavobacteriales bacterium | reverse complement strand
CCAGTGGGGGCACCATGCTGGAACTGGCGCGGGAGCGATCCTTGGACCACATCGTCATCCCAGGAGGCAATCCGCCACGGACCATGTTGGCCTATTCATTGGTGCAGCAATTCGTGCTGTTGAAGCACTTCGGCATCATTGCGACCGACCTGGGTCCCGTCATCGCACGTTCTGCGGAAACGCTGCTGAAGAATAAACCATCCGTTCAAGATGCAGCCAAGCAATTGGCCGATGTCTTGCATGGCAAGCGCACGGTCATTTACAGCGAAGCATCCACCGAAGGAGTGAGCATCCGCTTCCGCCAGCAGTTGAACGAGAACAGCAAGGAACTGTGCTGGCACCATGTGATCCCGGAGATGAACCACAATGAACTGGTCGGCTGGGCCGGCGGCAGCAAAGATCTGGCCGTGGTGCTCTTCCGCCACAAGCAGGACCAGGAACGTTCCCAGGTGCGCATGGAGATCAACAAGGAAGTGTTCCGCAGGTACACCGATCATATCCATGAGGTCTGGAGCCAGGGTGAGAGCGCCATCGAGCGGCAGCTTTACCTGATCCACCTGGGCGATTGGGTAAGCTACTACCTTGCCGAGAAGAAAGGTGTTGATCCGATCGAGATCGAGGTGATCAACATGCTGAAGGGGAAGTTGGCGGAGGTGAAGTGAGGCTCATCCTGGAGCGGACTGTGCGAAACGCTGCAGGACCTTTGACCACCTAGCTCATTGTTCCCATTGAACATTTTGCTCGCATTGCCCGCACCTTTGCGCCGTGCGCACCGTTCACTATCATGACCTCGGCCTGATCGACTACGCTTCGGCCTGGGAGCATCAGAAGCGCTTGTTCGAGGCAACGATCGCCAGAAAGATGGCCAACCGGGACCTGCCCAAGGAGCAGCAGATCCCCACCGAGGACCATCTGCTCTTCTGCGAGCACCCGCATGTATACACCTTGGGCAAGAGCGGCGACCAGAAACACCTCCTCATGGATAAGGACCGACTGGCCAAGCAAGGGGTCCAATTCTTTCCCATCGATCGAGGCGGGGACATCACCTATCATGGACCAGGCCAGCTGGTGGGATATCCGATCGTCGATCTCGATCACCATTTCACGGATGTGCATCGCTTCCTGCGGACGCTGGAAGAAGCCATCATCGGCACCTTGGAAGCGTTCGGCGTGAAGGCAGGACGCATCGACGGTCTCACCGGTGTCTGGCTGGATGCGGATGATGCCGGCAAGGCGAGGAAGATCGCCGCGTTCGGGATCAAGGCCAGCAGGTGGGTCACCATGCACGGCTTCGCCTTCAACGTGAATACCGACCTCAGCTACTTTGATCACATCGTTCCATGCGGTATACCCGACAAAGGGGTGACCAGCCTTTCCAAGGAACTGGGTGTCCCGGTGGACATGGATCGGGTGAAGGCGCGCATGAAATTGGAGTTGGCGGACCTCTTCGATGTTGAGTTGATCGAACATCCAGTGCAACGAACGATGACCTGACCATGAACCGCAGTCCGCTCACGATAGTATTGCTGTGCCTGGTCGGAACGATCCTGTGGCGCACAATGCATTGGTACCCACAACTACCTGATCGCATCGTGCTGCATATGAACGGATCGGGGGCGCCGGATGGTTGGACGGGGAAGTCCATTGCTGCCTGGTCCCTGCTCCCGATGATCGGCCTGGGCCTCTCCGTTGTGCTGTTCGCCCTGGCCGCCTGGATGGAGGGTTCGGCGGCTTACAGCCTGCACAGCGTGAACGTACCGGACAAAAAGCGCTTTCTGGCCTTACCCATCGAAGCACGAAGGACTGTGCTGATGCCTACGGCCATCTATCTGCGTTCAGTAGCGATCTTGATCCTGCTTCTCTTTGGATACATCCTGGAGGGCCTGGCTCGGACTTCGTTAGGAACGCACACACATTGGCCGGCATGGCCGGTCCTGGTCTTTGTGCTCATCGTGCTTCTAGGCATCGTTCCGCTGCAGCGTTCAACTCGGAAAGCCATGGACCGAGCCAAGCTGCAGCCTTCCGATTAGGCTTTCTGGTCGCCGTACCTTGGTGCTCGTCAACGAACCTGTCTTCCACCCTATGCGCACGCTTATCAAGGTCCTGCTCTGGACCGTCGGCATCCTGCTCGGGCTCATCGCTCTGGCTTACATCACCGGCAATGATCACCTGGTGCGCGGCGTCCGCTACACCTACCTCATCGGTCGTGGTGCGCCGGAGATCGATGACCGCGACTTCTTCCCTTCCGACCCGATCGCAGCCGCCACCCCGCAGCCCTGGCCTGAGCATGAGCAATACGGCAAGGTTGCCCTTTCGCAACAAGAAGAGGACAGGCTGAAAGAGCTCTACTCTGTGGGCTTCCTGGTGATCCAGGACGACAGCTTGCTCCTTGAGCAGTACTGGAACGGATGGGACCAGGACAGCGTGAGCAATTCTTTCAGTGTGGCCAAGAGCTACATCGGTGTGCTTACGGGCATCGCTATGCGGGATGGGGTCATCGATAACGTGTTCCAGAAGGTCGGCGAATTCATTCCTGAATATGCGGTCGATTGTTACGCGGACATCACGCTTTACCACCTGCTCACCATGAGCACGGGCTTGGACTGGAGCGAGAGCGGTGCCGACCCGTTCAGTGACAACGCCAAGGGCTATTACGGCTCGGATGTGCGAAGGCTGAGCATCGAGCAACCGTGCAGGGACAAGCCTGGCGAGCAGTTCGACTACATCAGCGGTAGCACGCAATTGATGGTGGAGGTCCTGGAAGCCGCGTATGGCAAGGACCTGGTGGCCCTGGTCCAGGAAAAGCTCTGGGGGCCATTGGGATGTGAAGACCAAGCCTGGTGGGGCAAGGACCGCGAGGACGGGGACTACAAAGGTTTCTGTTGCCTCTACGCGACCGGTCGCGACTTCGCCCGCATCGGTCAACTGTACCTGGACAGCGGCATGTGGAAAGGCCAACAGCTCGTTCCCCGTGAGTATTGGGAGGCTAGTATCACCCCTGCCGACCTGGACGACAAGGGCAAGCCGAACCAACGCTACGGTTACTACTGGTGGTTGGCCGAGGTGGATGGAAAGCCCATCCATTACTGCCGCGGATTCCACGGCCAGTATGTCGTGGTGATCCCCCATGAACGGACCGTGCTTGTCCGCATGGGCATGAAGCGCGAGGAAGTGAACGAGGAGGGGCATCCCAATGATGTTTTCGAGTGGATCGCTACAGCACGGGCTGTCGTGAAGCGAGCGGGTCAGGCATGAAGGAGGACATCGTTCGGCCGGCAGTGAAAGGGGTGGCCATGGCCGTCACCCAGCATCCGGACCCGGAAGGTGATCTGGGCTGGTATGTGTTCCTGATCAACACCGGAGAAGTGCCGCTGGAGAACGTCCTGATCAGCTCCCGTGGATACGGCACCGTGAACGGAGAAAAGGTGGAGACCAGCGAGATGCGGCACTATCTGGAGAACCTGGGTCCGCGCAGCTGGGCCAAGGTGGAGCGCATCATGGAGGAGGTCTTTGCCCTGAACAACCAGTATTGGCTCAGCTATTACGTGGACGGTGTGATCCACGACAAGAAGTACATCTTCCTTCCCGAGAGCATCAACCCGGAGCACTTCACGGACCTGCCCCTGATGGAGGAAAGGGGCGTCATGATCACCTAAGGAAGGTGCCATGCGGAACGAGCGCGTCAAGGACCTGGGCCATGTGCTTTTCCTGGACATCGAGACTGTTCCGGAAGTGTACTGTTGGAGCGACGTGGATCCCGCTCGGCAAGTGCTATGGGACCAGAAGAGCCGCTTCAGACAAGCCAGCCATGGTAAGAGCGCCGAGGAGGTCTACAAGGAAGCCGGCATTTTCGCCGAGTTCGGAAAGATCATCTGCATCGGGGTCGGACGCATTGACAAGAAGGGGAACGCTCACCGCTTGCGCGTGACCACCCTGCATGGTGATGACGAGCGTGACGTGCTGCTGCGCTTCGTCGAGCTCCTGGACCGTCACTATCACGGGGAGGAGCACCGGCTGTGTGCGCACAACGGCAAGGAGTTCGACTTCCCATACATCGCCAGGCGCTGCGTGATCCACGGGATCCCGCTGCCGCGCCTGCTCGATGTGGCCGGCGCCAAACCCTGGGAGGTCGGCCATCTGGACACCATGGAGCTGTGGTCCTTCGGCGACCGAAAGAACTTCACTTCGCTGGCTTTGCTCACGCACATCCTCGGTATCGAAAGCCCGAAGGACGACATCACCGGTGCGGACGTGGCCAGGGTGTACTACGAGGACAAGGACCTGGATCGCATTGCTGCTTACTGCCGCAAGGATGTGGTGGCCACCGCGCAGCTGTTCATGAGGCTAACCGGCAGGTCGGGCATTCCGACCGAACACATCGAACAGGTTTGAGGGAGCCCGTACTTGAGGTCGAGGGATTGTGCGTGGCGCTGGGTGGGAACTCGGTCGTTCAGGACGTCAGCTTCACCCTGCACCGTTCCGCGTGCATCGGCATCGTGGGGGCCTCCGGTTCGGGAAAGACCGTGACCTCGCTGGCCCTGATGGGCCTGCTACCCGAGAGCGGTACCGAAGTGAGCGGAACGGCTTTGCTGTATCAAACTGAAAGAGCGATCGACCTGCTGGAGCTGGATGCCGAGGGGCTGAGAAAGATGCGTGGCAGGAAACTGGCCATGGTGTTCCAAGAACCCATGACCGCACTGGACCCGGTACACACGGTCGGCGACCAGGTGGAAGAGGCCATCCGCCATCACCTTCGCTTGGACCGCAACGCCTCACGAGAACGGGTGATCGCGCTCTTCGGGGAGGTGGGTCTCCCCGATCCCGAGCACATCCGGCATCGCTACCCGCACCAGCTCAGCGGCGGACAGAAGCAGCGCGTGGTGATCGCCCTGGCGCTGAGCTGCGAACCGGAAGTGCTGATCTGCGACGAACCCACCACGGCCCTGGATGTGCTCGTGCAGCGCGAGATCCTGGCGCTGCTGCGTCGCCTGCAACAGGAACGCGAAATGGGCATGCTGTTCATCACCCATGACCTTGGGGTGGTGAGCGAAGTGGCGGACCACGTGATGGTGATGCAACAAGGGCGGGTCGTGGAACACGCAGCTACGGCGCACCTGTTCCGTTCCCCTCAGCACCCTTACACCAAGGGCTTGCTGGCCTGCAGACCAGAGGGCGAGCGGCATCCACGTCGGTTGCCCACGGTGGATGAGTTCCTCTCCGGAGCATTCGACCCGGACCACGTCTAGCGGGTGGCCGACGAACAACGCCGGGCGGATCTGGAACGGCTCATGTCGGCAGCACCATTGCTTGAGGTCACGGGGCTTTCCAAGTCCTTCACGGCTCGGGGCGGGCTCTTCGCTGGATCCAGGAACAGCATCACGGTTCTGGAGGAGATCGGCTTTTCGGTGTACCCAGGGGAAAGCCTGGGTATCGTGGGGGGCAGTGGCAGCGGCAAGACGACACTTGGTCGTTCGATCCTGCAGCTGATACGTCCCGGCCATGGACAAGTGCTGTACAAGGGTCGCGACCTCTGCGCACTGAGCGAAGGGGAAATGCGCGGGCAGCGTCGCTTTGTACAGCTCATCTTCCAGGACCCATATGCCTCACTGAACCCGCAAATGACCGTCGGACGAGCCATCCTGGAGGCCATGCAGGTACACGGCGTAGGTGCCGACGATCGGGACAGAAAGAAGCAGATCCTCGCCCTTTTGGAGCGTGTCGACCTGAGCGCCGAACACTTCGGCCGCTACCCCCATCAATTCAGCGGTGGGCAGCGGCAACGGATCGTGATCGCACGCACGATGGCCCTTGGGCCGGAGCTCGTGATCTGCGACGAGAGCGTTTCGGCCCTGGACGTCAGTGTGCAAGCGCAGGTACTGAACCTGCTCAACGACCTGAAGGACGAATATGGGCTTACCTACCTGTTCATCAGCCATGATCTGAACGTGGTGCGCTACTTCTGTGACCGGATCATGGTGCTGGACAAAGGGCGCATTGCCGAGATCGGTCCTTCGCCAACGGTATACGCAGACCCGCAGGCCGAAGCGACCAAGCGTTTGCTGGCGGCCATTCCGGGCAGGTCAGTATGATCCAGCGGCCCGGACTTGCTGGCTCACGGCCGAGCGCCGATCTTCAGCCGCAGAATCGTTCGATGTGCGGCTTCTCCCCTTTTCCGTGAACGGTCTTGATCGCTCGGCTATAGCCATGACGGTGGTGATGATGGCCGCGCTGGTCTTCCGCACCTGGTTCCTGGACAGCAACGAGTTCCGCTTCGACGTTTTCGGCTACTACCTGTACCTGCCGGCCACCTTCGTCCACGGCGACCCCCTGTTGAACGACCCATCGTGGGTGCGCGAGGCCATGGTGAAGTACGAAGCCTCCGGCAGTTTGTACCAGCTTTCAACTGCCCCGGACGGCACTCCCATCTACTTCTTCCTGATGGGCCAGGCCTTGTGCTACCTGCCTTTCTTCCTGATCGCGCACGGGGTCGCACTGCTCTCGGGAATACCTGCGGATGGCTTCAGTCTGCCGTACCAGGTGATCATCCCCTATGGCATGCTCTGCTATGTCCTGGGCGGGCTCCTGCTTTGGAAGAAGATCCTTGGGCGCTTCTTCAACGACACCGAACGCGCTTGGATCATCCTGTTGCTCGGACTGGGCACGAACTACCTCCATTTCATGAGCGCGAAGAACATGGAGACGGCCAGCACCCTGTTCTTCCTGATGACCGTGCTCGTATGGAACACCATGCGTTGGCACGAAACGGGTCGGGGCCGTCCCCTGTTGTGGGTGGGCTTTGCCGTGGGCATGATCACCTTGATCAAACCCAGCGAGCTTGTGTGCGTGCTCATTCCGGTGCTCTGGGGTCTGCACGACGGGGCCAGCATTCGGAAGAAGCTGCACCTGACGCGTGCCACATGGCCCTTCATCCTTGGTTCAGCGGGGGTCTCGCTGCTGGTCATTTCTCCCCAGCTGGCCTACTGGGACTACCGCACCGGGTCCTTCATCTATGACAGCTACATCAACGCCGGTGTCGGGCTGGACTTCGGCTCACCGCACACTGTGCCCATGCTGTTCAGTTTCCAGAAAGGCTGGCTGGTCTACACACCGACCATGGTCTTTGCATTGGTTGGTTTCTTCTACCTGTGGAAACAGCGACCGGAGCTCCTCGCACCGATCCTGGTCTATTTCCTGAGTACCCTGTACATCATTTCCAGTTGGACCGAATGGTGGTACGGCGCCAGTTTCAGCATCCGTCCGCTGATCACCAGCTACGTGCTGTTGGCCATCCCCTTCGGCCTGGTGGTGAAGCAGATCCGTTCGGCGCGCGTGGCATGGCGAAGGGTGCTGACCGGCTTGCTTGCTTTCCTGGTGTGCCTGAACCTGTTCCAGACCTGGCAGCACAACGCCGGCATCCTGCGGGGTTATCGGATGACCGCCCCCTTCTACTTCGCCGTGTTCGGTCGGACCAAGGTGCCCGAGGACGCCTGGAAGCTGCTCACCATTGAGCGCAGCTTCGACGGGAACGACCGGCTAAAGGACACAACGGGCTACAAGCTTTCGGTGCTTCTTGCGGACCGCTTCGATGATCGTCCAGCTGACACCTTGAACACGGCATGGCTCGATGGTGCTCGGGGTGGGGCCTTGAAACTCGACAGCGTCACGCCTTTTTCTCCCGAGTTCAGGGGTCCCTATAACGCGATCGGCACCACGGACCACCTCTGGATCCGAATGAGGTTCAGGGTGTTCATCCCCGAGGATCATCCGGATGCCACACCCTGTGCGGTGATGATGATCGCCGGTCAGCACGGCGACTATGCATACCACTCCCGTTGTCTGGAAGACCTGCCCCTTGGATCCTGGCAGGAAGTGGAGGTGGACTACCTGACGCCTCACATGCGGCATCAGAGCGATGACATCAAAGCGCATATCTGGCATCGCGGCAAGCACCCGGTGTGGATCGATGACCTGACCATGGAAGCGTGGGTGCCGGAATGAAGGACCGTTACATGATGGACGAAAAGAGGGCGGTCCGATCCGGGATCATCGATCGAGCGACCATGAGCTTCCTGATCCTACTCGCACTGGTGTTGCTGGGGATGACCGTTCATCGGGCGTACGTGGCCTCCTTCACCCATGACGAAAGCTTCTCCTACCTGTTCTACATCGATGCCGGCTATTCCGAACTGTTGCGCGGGGATCTGACCTATTCCAACAACCACATCCTGAATACGGTGGGAATGAAGCTTTCCTCCGCGCTGTTCGGAACGAGCGAACTCGCCTTGCGCGCCCCGAACCTGTTCGCCTTGGCCATTTATCTGGCGGTTTGCGTCGCCTTGCTTTTGCGGTCCCGATGGATGATCGCCCTGCCTGTTGGAATGCTCTTGATGACCAACCCCTTTCTGTTGGAGTTATTCAGCCTGGCAAGGGGTTACGGGCTTCTGACCGGCTTCCTGGCTTTGGCGTTGTTCGCTTTCCAAAGCGCTCTTCGCAGCCAGCACAAGGGGGCCCTTCTCGCAGGTCATATTTCCGGTCTATTGGCCTGCCTGAGCAACTTCGCGGGAGTGCCTGCCTACCTCTCCTTGTCCATCGGATTCTTCCTGTTAGAGCACCGATGGAGACCCGGCTGGCGACCCGTTCATTGGCTGCACGGTATGCTCCTGCGCATCCACATGGTAGCGTTCGTCCTGGTCATGGCCGTTCTCTACAGGCCCTTGTCGCTTTCGCTTGCGAGCAACACCTATGACTTCGGTGAGCAGTACGGAGTATGGGATGGCACTATCCGCACATGGTCGCTGTCCTTGTTCTCCTATCGTTCCGGCTGGGAAGGTTACTTGGTATATCCTTCCATTGCCTTCGCCATGGTCCTCGTGATCGCAGGCATTTGGTTGATACGTCAGGCAATATCCGATCCACCCGATGATCGCTCGACGCCTCGAACAGCGAGCGCCTTGCCCATCCTGATGGTCCTTGGGACGCTCGCGATCGTGGAACTGAAACATATCATTTCTGGAACCGATCTGTTGAAGGGGCGCTTTGCCATGTTCCTTTTTCCATTCGTGCTGTTCTCACTGCTTGCCCTTATGGGCGGAACGCGATCCACGCTCATGCGAGCCCTATCGGCTTCTATCGTGCTGATCGGCGGGCTCACCTCAGGCGTTTCCTTCTTCTCGGGTTTTGGCCCGAAGAGCAGCGTGGAGTGGCGGTATGATGTGAACACCAAGGAAGTCATGCTACTCCTGGAACAAGAGCACCAAGCGCTACCCACGGACACCTCACGGCTCCACGTCGGGATCTCCTGGGTCTTCGAGCCGACCATGAACTTCTACCGACAAACGATGGGGTTGGGTCGCATTGCGCCTTTCGATCGCTCGGGCTTCTCCCCGACAGATGAAATGCGCTACGAGTTGACGACCATGGGACACAGCGACATGGCAGGCTATACGTTGGTCAAGGACTTTCCGGAAAGCGCCTCAAGGCTATGGAGGAAGGAAGAGCCTGGGTCATACTGATCCATGGCACACATCCATGCATGCGTGTTGCTCGCTGGCATGGACGTGCTCATGGTCGATCACTTGAACCGTTGAAGCCCCGATCCGCCGGCCTGTATACATTGGCTGCATCGGATAAGCGAGGTAATAGGACCTCACCCATGAGGCGTTGGACATGAAGGAGCGATCGACCCTTGGAATTGGCTCACATGCATGGGGTGTGTTCGTTGCAATGATGCTCTTCGGCTGGGGCATGTGGTCCTTTCCCTATGCCCTGTTCCAGCCGGAGAACCTGCTGATCCCGGGTGACCTGGGCGATGCCCGTTTCAACAATTACATCCTCGAACATTTCCATCGATACGCCACCGGGAAGGTCGAGGACTATTGGAGTGCGCCTTTCATGTATCCGAGGGAGAACGTCATTGCCCACTCGGACAACCTGTTGGGCACAGCGCCGCTGTACAGCCTCTTCCGCTCCATGGGGCGGTCCGTACACGGCGCGTTCCAGACCTGGATCCTGGCCCTGATCGCGCTCAATTTCTGGGCGGCGTTCCTGGCGTTCCGAGGCTTCCGTTACGATGTGATCATCGCTGCGGTCGGTGCGTTCATCTTCGCTTTCGGCATCCACCAGCTGGGGCACCTGAGCCATGTGCAGATGCTGCCGCGTTTCATGATGCCCATCGCCTTGTTGGCCTGGTGGCGGGTCTTGCAGGGAGTTCCGGCGAAGTGGTGGTTCCTCACCGTGTTGGCGGTGGTGTATCAGTTTTGGTGCGGGATGTACCTGGGGTTCATTCTGTGCTATGGCCTGGTCGTACTGACCGTTGCCCACGCATTGGTCCAGCGCCGTTTTTCGTGGCTCAAAGAGCTGATGAACACCAAGCGCGCATTGACCACCATCGGAGCGATCGGAGTCGGGGGCATCCTTTTGCTACCCCTGGCGTCGCCGTACTTGTACACCGCCGATCAGTTCGGGCCGCGCACGATGGTGGAGGTATGGGAGAGCATTCCGCGACCGATCTCGTACTTCACCTCGGACCCGGCAGCGATCTCATGGAGGGACCTATCATGGCACGCACATGCGGAGGGTCCGACCTTTTGGCTTCATGCACATTTCATGGGAGCCGTCATTTGGGTCGGCGTCTTCATCGGAGCGATCCTCCTGCTCCGCCGCTCCTCTTTTGCAAAGGAGGAACATCGTCCGCTGGTGTGGCTGGTCGCACTCGCACTTTCGGTGCTTTTGTGCATCCGGATTGGTGACTTCACGACCTACGGTCTGGTGCATGGACTACCGGGCTTTTCGGCCCTGCGCTCGATCGATCGCTTCGTTCAGATGCAGGCCCTCTTTTTTATTCTGATCATGATGGGTCCGATGGAGAGGTTGTTCCAACGAGATCGGGTACGGACCTGGCTTTCCTTGGCGCTGCCTCTTCTTGTTGTTCTGGACCACCGGATAGCCCCGGAATGGACCGCACGGTGGAACAAGGAACATTCAGATATGGCGGTCGCTACCGTGCTTCGCCACATGCAGGAGCAATACGATGGAAGCTCACCAGCAATCGCTTGGTGCCCGGTCAGAGCACCCATCGCAAGTGCTCGACATCATGGTGGCACCATTGCTGTTCAATTGGACGCCATGTTCGCAGCACAACGGCTAGGTGTGCCATTGGTGAACGGATACTCCGGGAACTACCCGTCAGGCTTTTCCATGTTCTTCGAGGACATGGACCGCCCTTCTTTGAGCGCCTGGCTCGAGCAGAGCGGGTCTGACACGCAGCGCATTCAACCCATGGACAACATCGGTTGGCCAGTGGAAGCCTCGATGCCGATCACGCTTTGGACGGAGGATGGCCGTTCCGTCCGGCTGGCACCTACAGGACTGCTCGATACTGCGTTCACCTACGCCAACCTTTCCGCCTCATACACCCGAATCACTTTAGCGAACGGACGGCACCTTTTTCTTGCCAGCAACGGCCTATTCGTTTCAGCGGACCTTGAGCACAACGGTGAGCTACGTGCGGATGCTCCGGCGGCCGGTGACTTCTGCCTCTTCACCATGATCCCTAGGGAAGGCGAGGCCTTCTCGCTGCAGGCCGGGAACGGTCGCTATGTGGTCTCCAGCGGGCCGGGTGAAGGCCTCCGTGCTTCGGCCGACTCCCTGGACCAAGCGCTCTGGTTCTGGACCGGAGAGCTGCCCGATGGGGTGAAATAGCGCCTCAGCGGACAACGCCGAAACCCAGCTCAGGTACCGAAAGCTCGCCCAGGAAATAGGAGTAGGTACCCCGTTCGTCCTTGCGCGCTCCACTGGGAGGGCAATCCCCACGGACCATCTCATGCCCGATCGCAGAGGCGATCCAATGGTGGAAGAACATGTCGCCGAGCAGTTCAAAGCTCCCGTCCGCGAGGGTGGTGGTGTGGTAGGAATGACTGAAATCCTCGTTCCAGGCCAGTATCACACCGCCTTCGATCGGTAAGCCATCCTCATCCACCAGGCGGCCTGTCAAGCGGCTGTGGTCATGCTGCGAGTAGTTCAAGTAATTCGGTAGCTCTACGCAAGTGGCCTCAACTGTTGTTGGATCGAAAGACCGGAACACCTCGGCGGCGGGTTTCAGGGTGCCTTCCACAAGCATGTCGTGGTCTTTCACCGGCTCCATGCCTTCCATGCTTAGGAGGCCCATGTAGTCCGAATGGAAGCGCCCCCAACTCACGTCCTTGAACTGCCACCAGGAGTAGCCAATGCCGCCACAGGCCACGGTCTGTTCCAACGTACGCTTCGCGAATCGGGACATCTCGGCATAGCTCACGGAATCGTCATCGGCGGGGAGTGATGTCTCGCCGATCATCCAGGGCAATGGCACATGCCTGCCGTACCAATAGATCTCGTTCAACACTTGGTCAGGCTCATACTCGTACGGATGAAAGGATATGAAATCCACATCCAAGATCGAAGGGTCCCAGGCGTGGGTCTCGCGGATGCCGGTGAGCCCGATGGTGATCAGGTGGTTCGGTGCGTGTCTGCGGGCAAGTTCGCGCCACCCGCGCACGACCCGATGGACCTCCTGCTTGGTACGTGCAGGAACATCGAAATAGAGCGGTTCATTGAACAGGTCGAAAGCCAGGATCGTCGTGTTGTTCCGCAAATGCTCGGCCAGGTCCACAAAAAGCTCCTGCGAACCCGGGCGACCCTCGTAGATCGTGGTCAGGAGGATCACATGCAATCGCTCTTCAGCCGCGATCGCAAGAAAGCGGTCCAGACAGCCCAGGAATCGTTCGCGCACCTCCGTTCGTGTCAGATCGAGCGGTTCTAGATACCCGTCGGGGCGATGCCCAAGGGGATAGGGTGTGATCCCTGCTCCGAAGCGATGCGGAGCCTCAACAAAACCGGTGACCCGCACTGTATTGAATCCATTCTGCGCCAACAAGGCAAGTTCCGCGTGCAGCTGTTCGGCTGAACGATCCGCATCGTGAAAACGGTACCTATCCCCAGGATTGTACCCACTGTACGAAGCAGGCCACATGGAGTGACCGTCAAACACCACGTTCACTTGGATGTTCATGACCACTGGGAAAAGCGTCCGGCCATTCACGTGGAAACTGTCATCCACAAGACGCACAAAACCATCATCCTCCGAAGTGCATCCCATGCACAGGAGTAGGACCAATGCCAGCGTCCCCCGCATTATCCTCTTAAGCCATATTTTACAATGCACCAGATGGCCCGGAGCCCGTCCTTCCAACCGATCTTCTTGCCTTCCGCGTAAGTACGTCCGTAGTAACTGATCCCGACCTCATAGATCCGGATACCTGGGACACGCGCCAGCTTCGCGGTCACCTCCGGTTCGAAACCGAAACGCTTCTCCTTCAATGCAAGGCCCTTGGCGATGTCCGCCCGCATCAACTTATAGCACGTTTCCATATCCGTCAGGTTCAGGTTGTTGAACGCATTGGATAAGGTGGTGAGGACCTTGTTCCCGATGCTGTGCCAGAAGAAGAGGATGCGATGCGGATGATGTCCCATGAAGCGTGAACCATAGACCACATCCGCGAAGCCTTCGGCGACCGGACGAAGCAGGTCGTTGTATTCTCTTGGGTCGTATTCCAAATCAGCGTCCTGAACGATTATGTACTCGCCGGTGGCTTCAGCAATGCCGCGATGAATGGCCGCCCCCTTTCCCATGTTCCGCGGTTGCTGAAAAAAGCGAATGCCCATCTCGGGATGTTCCGCCATGTACCGTTCCACAGCCTCCACGGTGCCATCCGTGGATCCGTCGTTCACGATCACGACCTCCTTGATGAAGCCATGGCCCAGTTGGACAAGCCTCACCCGATCGAGTATCCGGTGGATCGTTCGTTCTTCGTTGTAGGCTGGGATGATGATGGAAAGCGTTCGAAGCATGCGGTCGTTCGAGGTGGCAAATATCGGCTTATGGTGGGTTCCGGGCGGCTTTCAACCCTACTACCGGTCCGTAGATCGTTCACCAAGAATGGGCAGAGGTCCCTCACCTGTAATGCTCGGTGGGAAGCGATCCAAAGAACGTTTCCGCCAGCTCACGTCCGTAGTACTTCCAGTCCCATGTTTCGCCCGGATAACAGATCTCCTTGTACAGCATGAAACGGTAGTTCACGAAGCAGATCAACACGATCATGGGCATGGCTCCGTGCAGCAAGCCGACCCGGTGGTCCTTCGCCCAGCAAAAAAGTGCATACAGGCCCAGAGCCAGGAACGGGGTGTACTGGACCAAAGGCCTCATACCATAGGCACACCCGAAATGCCAACTGTGCCATGCAGCGCAGGTATATAGGATCAAAGCGAACATGGCCGCGAATATGAGCGCCATGATCCGGTCCCTCTGATGGATGGCCCAGAGCCCCAATGGGAGTAGTGCGAAGACCGGTGCGTGTGGCAGCAATCCATTGAGCGGCGCGGCGAGCACTTCCGCGATCTTGGGAGCCGCCCAGTTGGTGAATCCCTCACCTGCATAGGAATAGACCACCCATTCCCCAAAAACATGCTTCCAATAAAGCATCTGAGGTGCGGAGATGATAAAGAACATGAGCCCCTGCACCAGCCAGACCCGCTTTGAACCAAGTAGGTTTGGAGCAGCAACAAATAGTAGTGCATACAACGCCAGCACAGCAATGATGTCCACCGGTCGGATCAGCACGATCAATGCGTTCGATGTGGCGAACAGGAACAGTGACCACATGTTCCAAGGCCCTCTCCTTGACCTGATTGCCAGAAATAAGGAAAGGGCGACAAGAAAAAAGGAGTAAACATGGGAGAATGCCGGTTCTACAAACGCATAGAAGAAAAGGTTCGTTCCAAACGCGATACATACGAGGGATAGCCAGGTCAGGTCATTCCGCCCCTTTTCCCACTCCATCAGCGTACAATGGATCAGGAGCAGGCCCAGTATGAAGTAGAAGATGCCCGCGACGTCGACCGCTGCATAGTGTGTGGGTCCCCAGCTATCCGAATTCGTCGGTCCAGCAATGAACGAGGCGCACGCGTAGAAAGGGGCCAACAGCATCGCCACCCCACAGGTGTACTTGGAGATGATCTTTCCTTCGGCATGGTCGATCCTAAATCCACCTCCGGATCGGGAGACAACATCATCCGGAACTTGGTTCCCATTCATGCGGAACTCAAATAGAGCAGGTAAATAGACGTAATATCCAGCTGCATCCGCATTCAGCTCGTGCTTTCCTTCTTCATATCTTCCTGTACGATGATAGTCGATGGAGGATATGGAAAAAAATATGAATGATATAGAATATACAAAGATTATTCCCCATAATGAAGAAATATAAGTCATCACAAATCCTATCCGAAACCTCCGTGCCATCGCCGATAGATCGCCGTTATTAGGCGCTCTAGAAGTGTAAATATCGGCCATTCGATCGATTCGCAAGGTCGAAGCAGGAAGGAATAGAGGAACGGATCCGTCGCTCTTCCGAGGTCCATTCCGAACTAGGGATGCGAATGCTTCAGTGGTGGCCCGGGAAGAGTTCGGTTCTTCCATATCCTTGAAGTAAGATCTGCGGTTCTCCCCGCCACCAAGAGGTCCGTGGATCAGGGCCACCTCGGCTCATGAACGGTGATGAACGGTCCGCGAACGGTCACCCGGGTGGTATCACGCAACCAACAGTATACCGAGAGCTCATCATCCAGGTCCCGGATCTCGGGGGTCAGGTAGAAGGTGGAGCGCACGTGCCAGGTGCCGCTACCACCTTCGTCCACGATCAAGTCCTGCGCCGAATAGCCATATTCCTTCCCACCATGCACCATTACTGCGACCGAGGATAACAGTGGAGTTCCGTGCTCCGCCTGGATCTGCCATTCGGTCTCGACCCGCACATGATCGGCCTTGGTGATATCGCGATAGGGGATCCGCACTGCGGGCGAATAGGGATCATCCTTGGATAGTGACCATTCCGGTTCATCCCCAGGACCGTCCGGTCCATTGGGAAGGGGAAGGCGCTTGCTGCTGTAGCGGGCCAGATCGGGAGCCTCGGTCGCGGTGGAATCCGAGCGATCGACCAGCAACAGGTGCGACAACCCCTCCGGGGCGCGCGTTTCCCCGAACACGGCCGAATAGGATACTGCTGTCATCCGGGATGGATGGATGAGGCCGACCGTATACTGCCAGAGCTGAAAGATGTTGAACGCGACCAGGGCCATCATCAGCAGGACCAACCCGATACGCACGATCGTCCGACGTTCCCAGAGGAGCTGGAGGAGCGAGCCCAAGGGTAGGAGAAGGACCGGATAGACCGCGACCATGGGCCGGGACCCGAAACTGTCGGCGTACCACCAGCATGTCCAGCTTGAAGTGATGTACACATAGGCGATTAGGAACAGGGAAATAGCCAGAAAAGATCCGGGGATCCTCCTGCGCAGCGCCAATAGGCCAACAAGCGCGAACGCCATGAGCGGCGTATAGATCAGCCACCCCTTGCGGAAGCTGAACAGGAAAGGAAGGGTGTGGGGGGATGCCAGGTCGAGCCCTTCGCCCGCATTGGCATAGGTATCCACCAAAGGCTGGCCGGTGGCGATCCACCAGTACGCGAACTGGATGCATCCCATCATGGCGAGGATCAGGAACACCCGATTCCAGTGCTGTCGTCTTTCCTGTAAGTCCTTGCGCACAGCAGCCATTCCGCTCGTATTAACCCAAAGCAGGGGTATCAGGATGGCCAGGATCTCCGTGGGCCGGATCAGGGCCATCAGACCGACAATGATCGCGATCCGGACTGCATCGATCTGTCGGTCATGCTTCTTCCACACGATCGTTCGGTCCAGGAGCAGGCAGTATCCGCAGAACAGCATGACATGCGGCATGGCCCATCCGCTGATGGCCTGATCCAGCAGGTTGGTCCCAAAAAAGACCAGCACCAGAAGCGCGATGGCCAAGGGCACCTGGAAATACATGCGCAGCACGCGGAACAGGACCAACAGGGCGCACAGCAAATAGACAAAGACCCCGGTGAGGATCGCGAGCTGATAGGGAGGCGAATAGCCATCGGTCGGATGACCGGTCAGCAACGCGAGGCCATGGCCCACCAGATGCCAGGGGGCCCAGAGCAAGGACAGCCCGAGCGGGTACTTGATGACCTGCACGCCGTTCTCGAGCCGGGTGACCTGATACAGTGTCCCGGAAGCCTTCACCCGCTCCCGTTCGGCATCCACCCAGCTGCCATCCTTCAAGAACGGATCATCATGAACGAAGGCCGCCGTCAGGTACAGATGATATCCGAACGCATCCCATTTGAAGGCCTGTCGCGACCGCAGTTGAAGGGCAAGGATGAGGAGCGCTGACCAAACCACGAACACGGCCACAGAACTGCGTCCGAGGACCGTGGTCGGCATGGAGGTCATCGTTCCTGGTCGACCGGCATGCATGTTCACGAACCCTTCCTAAGCACCTTCATGAGCGCGGAAGTGCCTCGAATATCGGTGCTTTTGCCCTTCGCTTTCATGCGCTACAGCCATTTGAACGCATGCTCTTCCATCTGCACGATCATCACCTTGTCCGCGACCACGGAGCTCATTTCCCATGGCGGATCGACCACAACCACGTCATAACCACGCTCACGAAGCGCATCGACTTGAGCGCTCGTGGGCAGAGCCGTGCTGGCTTCGATGTCCTGAAAGAAAGCAAGGCTCAAGTTCGCTGGGAACGGTACGTTGAATACGACCGGTCGGGACCCTGACAGCTCCTCGGCCAGTCGTTCACCCGCACCCAGGTTGTGCAATTGGGTGGATCGATACCAGTGATGAAAGGGATCCCGCGCACTTTGGGCGGTATGGACCAATTGGACCCGTTCGAACTGCAGGAGCATGGACCCGATGCCGACCAGCGCAACACAGACCAATACCGGTCGCCACGAACGCCGTGGAACGCGTTCGACAACTCCCACCACAGCCCAGGCCAGGGCGATGAGGAACAAGGGGAACAGCACCACAGTGTAGTTCACCATTTTGGTGGCGGACAGCCCAAAGAACAGATGCACGGCGACCACTACAATGCCCACAAAAACGCGGTCTCGGATGTCCTTGATACTGAACAGCGCGAACGCGAACGCACCGAGTATGATCCACAGCGGCAATGGATACAGGTGTTCTCCCAGCGCCTTGAAATGGAAGTCCCACGCGCCCCGATGCCCTTCCACCGGCATGATGATGTGCTGCCAATTATAGGCCTGCTCATGCGCCATTTCCACCGGAAAGTTCAGCCAGGTGTAGAGCTGCCAAGGCAGGCTGATGGCCGCCGTGATCCCGAAGGCGAACACGGCATGGCGCACCTGCTCCACAACACGTTGTTCGCGCACCACAGCCGCCAACAGCGCGCAAGCCCAGCCACCGAAGACCAACAGGCCGAGAAGCCATTTGGTCAATACAGCGAGCCCTGCGAACACCCCGATGGCCACCACCCATACCCGTGTTGGCGTTTGCTGGTACCTCAACCACGCCCAGAAGGATCCGGCGATCAGCACCAAGAAGAACACGTCGTTGTGATCGGTGGCCACGGCCCCCATCATCATCTTGAGCGGCCAGTAGGCCCAGGTCATCAGCACAGCTGCTGCGAACGCGACCGATCGACCGTACAGCATCCGGGCCATGCCGTGGGTGAAGAACACCAACAGCGTGGTCATCAATGCCCCGGGCAGGCGCACGGCCAGCACTGTAGACCCCAGGAACTTGATCGACAAGGCCATGCACCAGAGAAAGAAGGGCTGCTTGTGCAACCAGATGTGGTTCTCCGTCCAATGGGTGTGGTCGGAGGCGAGCAGGGGTTCGGTGAACAACATCGGCCGTAAGGGCTCCACCGCCATGTTCTTGGCCACGACCGCATGGACGACCTCGTCCCACGTATGCAGGAAGGGATCCAACTGGATCAGTAACATGCGCAGGATTAGCGCTCCCAAAAACAACGCGATCAGCGCAAGGCGGTCGCGCACTTTGATGAAAGCGGCCATGGCCACGACCGTGCACAGCACCGATGCCGCGATGGCCCCTTGGCCTTGCGGGGTGAAGTAGCTGTCGAACACGGCTTACAGGAGTCCCCGGGACCTAGACCCCCATTTCCGGCACGTCCCCTTCCACTACCAGGCGACCTTCCGTCTTCTGCTTGATCTCCTCCACCTCCACGCCCGGCGCGCGTTCCAGCAGCTTGAAGCCCTCCGGGGTGATGTCGAAGACACCCAGGTCCGTCACCACTTTCTTCACGCAAGCCACACCGGTGAGCGGCAGGGTGCAGCGCTTCAGCAGTTTGCTTTCCCCGGCCTTGTTGGTGTGCATCATGCACACGATGATGTTCTCCGCACTGGCCACCAGGTCCATGGCGCCGCCCATGCCCTTGACCATTTTCCCGGGGATCTTCCAGTTGGCAATGTCACCGTTGTCCGCCACTTCCATGGCACCGAGCACGGTCAGCTGCACCTTCTGCCCACGGATCATCGCGAAGCTGGTGGCACTGTCGAAGATCACCGCGCCTGGTTTCAGGGTCACCGTCTGCTTGCCCGCATTGATCAGGTCGGCATCCTCCTCGCCTTCGTAGGGAAAGGGCCCCATGCCCAGTATCCCGTTCTCGCTCTGCAGTTCCACGCTGATGCCCTCGGGGATGTAGTTCGCCACCAGGGTGGGAATGCCGATGCCCAGGTTCACGTAGTAGCCATCCTTCAGCTCACGTGCGATGCGCTGGGCCATCTGTTGCTTGGTCAATGCCATCGGTGCTGCTCGCTTTTTCTACGGGTTGAAGGTACTTCCTTGCGCTCATCGGAGCGCCACGACCTTGAGCCGGACCGCTGCCTGCAACGCTTCGCTGCGCGGCGACCACAGGTACAACACGCGACGGGTGATCCGTTCCGAATACGCGGGCCACAGGCGCGCAAGGTGCAGCTTCCGACCACGGATATCCAGGGCCATGACCTGCAACGGGATGCGTTCACTGAAGGTCTCGTCCCCATCCACGTCCCTCCATTCACTGACCAACTGCAGCTCATTGAGCGGGTGTGGTGCATCGATCAGCAGCTCGACCTCCAACAAATGCGACCCTCCTGGTCCAGGCGTCCGCTGTGGGTGCCAGACCTCCGTGAATTCGCGTTCACCCAACGCAACGTGGAAGGCGCTATCCCACACCAGGCTATCCACTTGGATGGCCGCGGCATGGTGCCACAGCTCCAGGCGTCCGGTACCGGCGTCCAGCTCCTTCACGAAGCCCTCTGGCGGCCGATCATGCAAGGGGTCCAGCAACAACAGTTCGACGTGGGGGTCCGGATGGTTGTAAGGTCTTAGGGGGTTCAGCAGAAGGTCATGCTCCCATTGCTCGAAGGACCAGACCGCTGCCATTTGGTGGTATGCCCCGATGACCAAGGGCCTGTTGTGCGCCGCTTGTAGTTCGGCCACGTGTTGGATCACTTCAGCAGGGATGGCCTGTTCCGGCCAGAAGCTGGTCGTACCGACGTTCGCAGTGAGCACCGTGCGCAATGGCAGCGCCAACAGGAACAAGGCGACCCAACGGAGCATGTGCCATTTCTCCTTCAGCAGATCCAGTGATGAACCAAAAGCCAGGAGCATGAGCGGGACCAGATGAAGCGCGGTACGATCCTCCGGAAAAGGCGTGCCAAAGGCATGGTGAAGCACTGTGCGAGAGACCATCTCAAAGCCCAATAGGATAGACAGCGCTGCCAGCAGTGCAGTACGTGGCGTGCCGTCCCGACCGAAGACCCATGCCAACGCGATGAACACGACGAGCGATGCGGCCGGCACCCAGGCCCATGGTGCTTCACCGCCGAACATGGCCGTAAGCAGTGATGCCAGTGTCCCCCGTACGAAGCCGGTCTCCAGGCCGTAGTAGAGTGTGCCGCGTTCGCGCAACTCCAGGGCATAGGTCCCGAAGAACAGCAACGCGGCCGCGGTCGGGATCAACACGCGCAACATGCGCCACTTCGGGATGGCCGAGCGCGATGCATGGAGCATGATCGCGAGCATCGGTCCCGCGATCAGCAACAGGTTCAGGTTGGCCCAGACCATGCCTACGCATGCCAACAGCGCAAGCGCCAGATCGCGTTCCCGCGTGCCGCGTTGCAGCGACCCGATGTGATACAGGGCCATCAGGAAGAACCCGAGCGAAATGCCGTAGCCACGGAACAACGAGAAGAAGTCGATCAAGAAAGGGCAGGCCATGAGCGCGGCTGCGGTGCAGGTCCGAACGAAGGGGTCCATTAGCCGCCGGGTCAACAGGGCAGCATAGGCGAGATACAGGAGCGCCCCCACCAACGAGATGGCACGAAGTGCCAACCGATCGGGTCCGAAAAACGGGGCGACCAGGTTCCCCCATGTGGTCACGAGCAAATGGTTCCCGGCGTCCCAATGGGAGGCAAAGGGCAGGAACTCCCCGGTCTGCACATACTGCTGGAAGGTCCGGGCTTCATCATGTACCGTCGGCATCCAGGCGGCCCGAATGGTCACATAGACCAGGACCGCGACAGCCAGTGCGATGGTCGCGCGCATGGGCCGTTCAGGCCTTTTGCCTCACCGTGCGCTGTTCGATGCGCTTCTCGTAGCGTTCGCCCTGGAAGATGCGGTGCACGAAGATCCCAGGCGTATGGATCGCATTGGGGTCAAGTTCGCCGGGCTCGACAAGCTCCTCCACTTCGGCGATGGTCACCTTGCCGGCCATGGCCATCAGCGGGTTGAAGTTGCGCGCCGTGTGCTTGTAAACCAGATTGCCCAGCCGATCACCCTTCCACGCTTTCACGATGCTGAAGTCAGAACGCAGCCAGCGCTCCAGCACGTACATCTTGCCGTCGTACTCCCGGGTCTCCTTGCCTTCCGCCACCTCCGTGCCGTACCCGGCCGGGGTGAAGAACGCTGGAATGCCCGCACCACCGGCCCGGCAGCGTTCGGCCAGTGAGCCCTGCGGGATGAGGTCCACCTCCAACTCCCCGCTCAGCATTTGCCGCTCGAACTCATCGTTCTCACCCACGTAACTGCTGATCATCTTCCGGATCTGCTTGCGCTGCAACAACAGACCCAATCCAAAATCATCGACCCCGGCGTTGTTGCTGATGCAGGTAAGGTCTTTGATACCGGCTTTTACCAGAGCTGCGATGCAGTTCTCCGGGATGCCGCAAAGCCCGAAGCCTCCCAGCATCAATGTCATTCCGTCCTGAATGCCTTGGATCGCCTCGTCGGCGCCACCTACCACCTTGTTCATCCTTGCTCCAACGCTTATGGAGCGAAGATAGCCGCTACTCCCACTTGGGGCCTTGCTTATCGGCACCCCCGTTCGCGATCCGCTCGCGGCAGTTCAGCAGGGTCATGTCGAAACCTGCCGGCCGCTCAAAGTCGCCCCTGGAGATCTGGATGGTGCTGTCCGCATACACCCGGTTCATGTAGTAGCCATAGATCGGAAGCGCCATGTTGGCCCCCTGTCCCTTGTCGGTCGTGCTGAACCGCACGCTGCGGTCCTCCGCCCCGGTCCACACACCGGTGACCAGGTCCGGGGTCATGCCGATGAACCAGCCATCGCTGTTGTTCTGTGTGGTGCCCGTCTTACCGGCCATGGGGTACTTGATGTTCGCATAACGCGCCCGGTTACCCCAGCTGGTCCGGATGCGCATGCCGGTACCCACGGTCTTGCCTGTGCCCTTGTTATAGGCGCCGTCCACGACCCCCTTCATCAGGTCCAGCACGATGTAGGACGTCCTCTCATCCAGAGCCTCCACGGTGTGGGGTACCACATCGTATATCGCGTTGCCGTTCTTGTCCTCGATCCGGGTGAACAGGATGGGTTCGATGTACACGCCGGAGTTCACAAAGGCCGAAAAGGCCGCGGTCATCTCTGAAAGCGTGAGGTCGGCCACACCGAGACACAAGGAGGGGACCGGTTCCAGGGGGCTCTTCACGCCCATGTTGCGGGCCAGGACGGTCACCGCCTGTGGGCTGTATTGCTTCATCAGCCAGGCGGTCACGGTGTTGATCGAATTGGCCAGGGCGTAGCGCATGGTAACCATCCCTCCATACTCCGCATCGCTGTTCTTCGGGCACCATTGAGGTTGCGGCTCAGGCATATCAAAGCATACCTTTTGATTGGGAAATTCCATGCACGGATCCAGGCCTTCTCGAATCGCCGTGGCATAAACGAAAGGCTTGAACGTACTGCCCACCTGTCTGCGTGCCTGGTCCACGTGATCGTATTGGAAGTGCTTGAAGTCGATCCCACCCACCCATGCCTTGACGAATCCAGTACGCGGATCCATGCACAGCAGGCCGCTCTGAAGAAAGCGTTTGTAGTATCGGATCGAATCCATGGGGCTCAACAACGTATCCACTTCACCATGCCAGGTGAACACCCGCATCGGGGTCGGTGTATTGAAGTTCGCTTGGATGCCGCTCGCATCCAGCACGGGCCAATGCGTATCGCAGCCGCCGGCCTTGGGGTCACAGTGGAACTGTTCCACACCCTCATGCACGTCATTCACGATGTAGCTCGCAGGGCGTTCGCAGTTGGGGCACTGCCTGCCCTTGAGCACACGGTACCGGACGCTTCGCTTCATGGCAGCGTTCATGATCCCCTCGATCTCATCCTGCGACACCAACCGATCGAACGGGTCGTTCTTTTTGCGCGCAAGGTCCTTGAAGAAGTCCGGCTGTAGTTCAGTGGCCAAATGCTCCCGCATGGCCCATTCCCCGTACGATTGCATGCGGCGATCCAGTGTGGTATACACCTTCAAGCCATCCGTGTAGAGATCGTACGGTTCACCGTCCGCCTTGGCGAGAAGGGGTCGCCCATCCTCATCACGTTCGTCCAGCAAGGCCTGCAAGCGAGCCCGCAGGGTCTCACGGAAGTAGGGCGCCGGACCTTCCGTGTGGTCCACGCGTTGGAAGCGGAGCCCCAGGGGAAGGCTTTTGAGCGAGTCGTACTGTTGCTGGTCGAGCAAGCCGTTCTTCAGCATCTGCGCCAGCACCACCATACGACGATGCTCTGTCGTGTCCGGACGGCGAAGTGGGTTGAACAACGCGGGGTTCTTGCACATGCCCACCAACATGGCCGCCTCCTCGATGCGCAGTGAATCGGGAGTGGTGCTGAAATAGACCCGCGATGCGGAATGGATGCCGACCGCCTGATTGATCCAATCGAACCGGTTCAGGTACATGGCGATGATCTCGTGCTTGGTATACTGGCGCTCCAAGCGGGCCGCGATGATCCATTCCTGGAACTTCTGGAACACCCGTTTGACCGAGCTTGCCGGCTTGTTGGTGAAGAGCATCTTGGCCAACTGTTGCGTAATGGTACTGGCTCCTCCCTTTCTGCCCATATAGACCGCAGCGCGCAGCGTGCCGCGCAGATCGACCCCACTGTGTTCCCGGAACCGTTCGTCCTCCGTGGCGATAAGCGCATCCACCAGGTGTGGAGAGAGCTTCGTGTAGTCCACCGGGATCCGGTTCTCACGGTAGTATTGGCCCATTTGGGTGCCATCGCTGAACAGCACGGCGGTCGCCAGGTCGCTTCGCGGGTTCTCCAGGTCCTCGGTACTGGGAAGATCGCTTTGAGAGGCCAGCACCAACATGAACACCAGCCCCAGGATCGGGCCAAGCAGCAGCACCCACGCGCCCAACACGGCCCAACGGACCCATCGCCCTTTCAGGCTCGCTGAGGCTGTGGTCCCCTTATCGTTCATCGCGTTCGCTCCGAGCGCGCTATGGTGATGCCCACATCCAGTATCTCGGGCAATGGATCCGTGCGCATGGCCTGCTCCAGTCGCATACAGTAACGTCCCTTGCGGGGGAACCTATTGCCCAATTTGTAGAGCACGTGAGCGCGGTAGGCATCGGTCACGACAAATCCGGTCCCTTTTCCGAACCAATTGCCTGATGCATCGGCAAGAATGCATTCGACCGTATCACGGATGTGCAGGTTGCCAGGGCCATCAAGATCCACGAAGACGTACAGATCACTGAAGGGATAATCACCCGTATGCCGCACATCGATGAACACATCATGCCTGACAAGGGTATCGGAGATGTCGAAACAGAACTCCGGACGATCGGTACTGGACCATCCCGATGCCGATATGGCCTGGTCGGCCACGAATACAACCTCACCGGTACAGCCCCCCAGGATGAGGCCCAGCGATACAATGGTCGTTCTGTTGAACGTGATCACGATGCGGGTGGCTTGGGCTTGTTCCTGCCCCCACGGCCGCGCTTGCGCCTGCCTCCTTCTTTGCCCTCTTTGCGTGGGGCTTCTCCCTGTTCCTTTTCCTTGCTCCCGGACGCGGAACGCTTGCGCTTCTTCCCACCGCGCTTGCGCGATGGGCCTTTCATCTTCTTGTCGAACCGCGTCAGGTCATCCTGCCCCACGACGTTCTCATAGTCCGGGGTCTTCAATGGGGTGCTCGGTTCCTCCACCATTTCCAGGTCCACGAACGGTTCTTCCCCGGCCTTGTTCTTGGACTGTATCTCACGGACCTTTTCGATGGGGAATCCAGCCATGACAGGGACGGTCCCTGGCTTCTTGAACATGTACCACATCTTCTCCTGGAAGATGTCCGTTTTGATGTGCGTACCGGTCCCTTGCTGGGTCCTCAGCTTCGCGTTCTGCGAGGGATAGCTCTTGATCGCCTCAATGTACATGTCCAGCTCGTAGTTCAGGCAGCACTTCAGCTTGCCGCACTGGCCTGCCAGCTTCTGTGGATTCAGCGCAAGTTGCTGGTAGCGCGCCGCCTTGGTGGTCACGCTACGGAAATCGGTGAGCCAACTGCTGCAGCATAGTTCCCGACCGCAGCTGCCGATGCCTCCGATCCGTCCCGCCTCCTGCCGGGCCCCGATCTGCTTCATCTCCACCCGCACCCCGAATCGGTCGGAAAAGCGCCGCACCAATCCACGGAAATCAATGCGTTCCTCGGCTGTGTAATAAAAGATGGCTTTGGTGCCATCACCCATATACTCCACGTCCGTGACCTTCATGTCGAGACCCGCATCGTGTACCATGCGCCGAGCTGCGAAGAGGGTCTCATCCTCTCTTCCACGCGCCTCGTGCCACCGGTCAATATCCTGCTGCTCCGCTTTGCGCAGCACAGTGCGAAGCTCAAAGGTGTCCGTGGTGGCACCGCGCCGTGCCATTTGGGCCCGCACCAGTTCTCCGGTCAAAGTCACCACCCCCACATCGTGGCCGGGTGATGCATCCACCACGACCAGGTCGCCACCATGCACCCGGATCGTTGGTGGGCAGCGATAGAATTGCTTTCGGGTGTTCTTGAAGCGGACCTCGATGCCATCGAAGACCTGGTACCCGGCAGGCATCGGGACCCCGGAAAGCCAGTCAAAGACCTCCAGCTTGGAGCATCCTCCGGACTCGCAATGGCCGTTGTTCTTGCATCCGCGTGGGGCGCCCCCGGTGTTGTTGCTGCAGGTGGCACAGGACATGATCGGCGAAGATAGAGCAGGTCTCAGGGCAGGCGAAGGTTCACCCCCTCAGCAGTTCATGCATCCGATAGCTCAGGTCCATGAACAGCACCTTCGGATTGGCATTACGCTCCAGGTGGGCGTGGGCCTTTTCGAGCTCCTGGTGGATGCCACGGGTGCTTTCGGTATCCAGCAACCTACCCAAGTCCATGGAGAACCGCAGCTCCTCTCCTTCGGCATGCACCAGCTGTCCTGCTCCTTCACCCTGCAACATGCCCGATCGCACCGCATGCATGCCGTAGCGGATCAGGCCCTTTTGTCGTTCCCGCCCCATCACATGGAAGGCATCGGCATAGCCTTGTGTTTCGGGCACCTTCAATGAGTAGCAAGCACGCAACCAATCCCTGAACAATTCGAACACGGGTCCATCGCCGCCATGGACCAGCGCCAGCGCCTCCAACAGATCCCCGCCACTGCGCACCGCTACCGAGCGGGCCTCCTTGGGATCAAGGTCCGGAAGGCGGGCCAGCAGTTCCTGTTCCACCGCTTCGTGCGACAATGCCGGTACTTTGATCAATTGGGTCCGGCTCAAGATGGTCGGTAGCAGATGCTCCGCATCATGGCTCACCATCAGGAAAAGGGTCCTTGGCTCAGGTTCCTCAAGGGACTTCAACAGCTTGTTGGCTGCCACCGCATCCATTCGCTCCGGCAGCCAGATCAAGATCACCTTCCAACCTCCCTGATGTGCCCGGAGCCCCAACGTATGGTTGATCTCTGCCGCCACATCCACGCCCATGCGCAGCTGCTTGTTCTCGCCTTGCAGGCCTTCCCGCCAGAGCTGCTCATCCAGGAAGGGTTCGCGCAGCACAGCCGTCCGCCACTCCGAAACATAGGCAGAGCATGTGCGCCTCCCTTCGGACAGATAGATGGGAAAATGCAGGTGCAGGTCAGGGTGTGCCAGTTTCGCGGCCTGCAGACACGACGGGCAGACGCCGCAGCTATCCGAGGCTTGCTGGTCACGGCACAGCAGGTAAGTGGCATAGGCCAGAGCCAGCGGCAGAATACCGGAGCCACGCGGACCAAGGATCAGCTGAGCGTGCGGCACCCGTCCTTCGCGGATGTTGTGGATCATCTTGGCCTTGAGCGCAGACCGGTCGGCGATCGCTGCGAAGCGCATGGCACAAAGGTATCCGCGCGTTCCTTCCATAGGATCGGGAGCGACCGGTACTTTCGCGGCCATGCTGACCATGGACACCTATTCCTTCGCCAATAAGAAAGCCCTGATCCGCGTGGACATGAACGTGCCCCAGGATGAGGGGGGCAGCGTGACCGACGACACCCGCCTGCGGGCCATCCTACCCACCGTGAACAAGGTGCTGGCCGATGGCGGAAGTGCCATTCTGATGAGCCACCTGGGCCGTCCCAAAGGCAAGGTGGTGCCGACCATGAGCCTGGCCCCGGTCTCCGAATGCTTGAGCGAACTGCTGGGCCGTCCGGTGATCCAGGCAACGGACTGTGTGGGCTCCGATGCACAAACCAAGGCGGCAGCCTTGAAGCCGGGCGAGGTGCTCGTCCTGGAGAACCTGCGCTTCCACCCCGAGGAGGAGGCCGGCGACCCGGTGTTCAGTGAACAGCTTGCGTCCCTGGGTGACGTGTACGTGAACGATGCCTTCGGTACCGCGCACAGGGCCCATGCCAGCACGACCATCGTAGCGCGTTCCTTTCCGAACGACAAGCTATTCGGCATGTTGCTGCAAAGCGAAGTGGACAGCCTCACCAAGGTGCTGGACAAGCCCGAACGGCCGCTGCTCGCCATTGTTGGCGGAAGCAAGGTGAGCAGCAAGCTCGATGTGCTTCGGAACCTGTTGGACCGCTGTGATGAACTGATCGTGGGAGGGGGCATGGCGAACACCTTCGTCAAAGCCCTGGGAGGGAATACGGGGGCCAGCCTGGTGGAAGAAGACCTCTTGGATACAGCGAGTGCGGTTGTGAAAGCTGCTGAAGAAAAGGGTGTCAAGCTGCACCTGCCGAGCGATGCGGTGGTCGCAGATGCCTTCAACGAGTCCGCAAACACGGACCAGTGCGCGGCAAATGCGGTACCCGATGGCTGGATGGCACTGGATATCGGCCCGGAAAGCATCACAGCGTTCCGGGAAGTGATCCTTCGCGCCCGCACCATCCTTTGGAACGGACCGATGGGTGTCTTCGAGATGACGCCCTTCCAACAGGGTACGATCGCCATCGCGAAGGCCATCGCGGAGTCCACCCGGAACGGGGCCTTTTCGCTGGTGGGTGGTGGCGATAGCGTGGCGGCCGTGAACCGGTTCGGACTGGCCGATCAGGTGAGCTACGTAAGTACTGGCGGCGGGGCCATGCTGGAATACCTGGAAGGCAAAGTGCTGCCGGGTATCGCGGCCGTTCGCGGTTGAGGGCCGACCATGGACGCTCTCTGGGGGGCTCGAAAGACCCCTATACCGGTCTCATGACCGCACCATATCCGTATGGATATATGTGCCTCGGCAAGCCATACATGGTTTATTCCATGTGCAGGCCTGTGCGAAGCATACTCTGACCTCGCTCATGCCTGCAATGGCGGGCGCTTCGTATCTTCGCGCCGACCAACGCGTCCGTGCATTCTGCTGGCCAGCATGCTGCGGACCTCAAAAGCAACGCATCCAACGACCACATGGGAAGATCACAGACCACCTTCAGCAAACGCGAGAAAGAGAAAAAACGCCAGAAAAAGCGTGAAGAAAAAGCGGCGCGCAAGGAAGAGCGCAAAGCCAACTCGCAGGGAGGGGGCCTGGAGAACATGATGGCCTATGTGGATGAGAACGGCGTGATCACCGATACGCCACCGGATCCCAGTAATTTCGAGGAGGTCGACGCCGAAAGCATTGTGATCGGTGTGCCCAAGAAGGAGGAGAGCGACGAGCCCACGGTGCGCGAAGGGATCATCGATTTCTTCGACGAGACCAAGGGCTTCGGCTTCATCAAGGAGATCGGGACGCAGGAGCGCTTCTTCGTACACGTCACCGGTCTGGAGGACGAAGTGATCCCCGGCAACAAGGTCAGCTTTGAGCTGGAGCAGGGCTTGAAGGGCCTGAACGCCGTGCGCGTGAAGAAGGTCTGAGCCTTATTCCACCAGATCCTTTCCCGCTTCTTTGACCCGCTCCACGGTGCGCTGGAGCCACTTGCTGTTGCCCAGCTGCGGGAATACGAAAGGTGCCACCGCACTGACAGGACCGTAGAGCGTGGAACCCGCGCGCATGTCCTTGCCGGGCCATTTCCCGTCACCGACCGTTAGCAGCAGGTTCAGTAGCACGCTCAGCACGAAGACACTGCGCAGCGCTGCGACGAGCACTCCTGCGAGCTTGTTCATCAGGCCCATTTGCGCCAGGTCGATCAGCGTGGTGAGGAAGCGCGCCAAGAGGTGAACGGCCACCAGGACCAGCACGAAGGTGATCAGGAAGGCCAGGGCCTCATGGTCGATCTCCAGCCCGAGAGCGGCCGTGACCCGCTCGTTCAGATGGACCCCCGCCCAAATGGCCGCGACCAATGCCAGCAGCGAGGCCACCTCCACGATGCCACCACGGCTGAAGCCCTTGATCGCCGCAAGGACGACAACCGCTCCGATGATGAGATCCAGCATGTTCTTGGGGCGAACGGATGCATGGGCAAGGTGCGAAGGGGAGCGCGGGGATGCAAATGGGCAGACGCGATCGGACGCCCCAACAAGGACGAGCCCATGGGAGCCTCGCTGCTTTCTATCGATCGAACATCCTCGGGATCCGCTGAGTGAGATACTCCTCGCCCGCGTGCTTAACGCGGGCGAAGGAAGGACAGATTACTACTGTCGTACCCAAGTGAGCTTAGCCACTCCGGTCCTCTTATCAGTTCGTATATGGATAATATAAACGCCGCTTGCTACAATGTCCATTCCAAGTTGCTCGCCAGTTTGTGAAAATGGAACAACCCGGCCTCCAAGGTCTGTGATTGTGATATACTCTATTCTTTCTCCATCCATTAGATGGAGTTCGACGCCATTTCCATTGATGCTCCAAAATGTGCTGTGGGCATTAGCTTGATGTGGCTTAGAATTCAATTTGTACAAGCGATAGGCGTAGGACCATTCACCGTCGGGAATACGAGTATAAGCATAAACCGCGCCCTCCAATACTTGGATGCGAACTATGGACCCCTCTCCAACGGAGATATCCTCCCAGCTCTGCCCGGCATCACCAGATACCAGTACCGTTCCATTATCGCCCCCGACCCAGATAGAGTCCGGTCCATACCCAACGACCTCGTGAATATTGTTGCTTGTCGGTATCTGAACAGTATCCCAATTGAAGCCGTTGTCGCTTGTTCTGATCATCGCACCCTGTTCCCCGACCACATACAAAGTTTCTACGTCGAGCCACTCCAGATCAATAAAGGTCGAATCAGGCGCGTTAAATACGTGTTCCCATGTCCAACCCCCGTCCTCCGTAACTCTTATCCACTGACCCATTGATTCTGTTTGTATCAAAGCCGCTCCTATCTGCTCATTATAAAAAGCTAGAGCAACATCCCTTACAGGGTAATGAGAAAGCGTGTCTCTCAGCTCTAAGGAACCAGGAGATGAGACAGAGAACCGGGCTGATGAGTTTAAATTCATTTGGGCAACCGCACACGTGGAGTCATTCATAACGGAGAAGCCGAGCGTGGGCCCAGCGATCAAGGCTGATAACTCTTGATGAACAACATCATTGCCAATCACAGAGATGGTCCAAAGCTTTCTATAACCCTGGTTGTTTATCATGTAGAACAACCTCCCTGAGGGGACCACATCGATCAATGTATGCATGCAGCAGCCAAGCCCGCCTCCCCCTGACAACACTAATTGGGAGATGTCCCAATCCGATTCTGTGTAATAAAGGCGATAGGGAATCCCAGAACTTGGTGAAGGCTGGCCTATGAGCCTCTGTTGCCAGTAACCGGTGCCGTCACCGGTCATGAGCCCTGCACCTTTCCTTGTATTGGCTGCCCAATACTCGCTCCAAGCCGGTAACGAAATCGGCACATGAACCCATTGCGCGAACGACGGTTGCGTGAATAATAATATCGCGCTCAACACGCTGATCGCTGAACCTGATTTTCCAGCACGCCAATTCCTAAATGTGTTCCCTATTCGCTTGCTAACGTGCAGACAAACGGTCCACTTGTGGTTTGGGTGAGAGCTAGGATGCATGGAGCGGATCTGAGAAGCCTGAGGCTTCGTCATACCAAGATACATTCAACCTTCCTCAAGCAGTCCCTGCGCCCCCAACCATCCCCTCCCCATCTTTGCGCACCCCCATGGACCTGCAGTTCAATAAGCGCTGGAACGACCTGCTCAGCTCGCTGTCCGAGCGCTTCGGGCAGCCGCTGGACCTGAACGGGGTCATCTTCCTGATCGGCGTACAGGAGCTGGGGCTGGATGTGCGCGACTACAAGAAGGACGAGAAGCTGGAGCTGATGCACATCGCCGTGTGCGTGCTACTGACCCCCTACGGCTACTACAAGGAGCTGGGCCGCGATGCCGATGGCTGGCCGCATTTCGAGAAGGTCATGGACCTGCCGCCGCTCTCGGAAAAAGAGCAGCAACGCCTGATGCAGGAAGCGGTATTGGACTACTTCGATCGCTGAGCGCCGATCAGGGCGTCACCGGCACGAGCACCACGGTCTCCTCGTTGGTCTCTTCCTCCAGGATCTTGATGATCCCCTCGCCCACCATGCTGTCCTTGAAGCTCACGATGTCCAGCACAGCGAAGCCGGCCTGGCCCTGCTCATAGAAGCTGCTGTAATCGAACTCGGCGCGGCCCTGGCTGTCGGTCAACTTCTCCATCGTCAAGCGGGAAGGATCGCCGAGGGGAAAGGTCGGATTGGCGTATAAGCGGACATAGGCCCCTGGGATCACCGTTCCGTTCTCCTTCTGGATGGTGATGATGGCCGTGGTCGGCTTCTCCTTGTTGCAAGCGGGAAGCACGACCCACAGGCAAAGCACCAGCAGCATGCCGGTTACGGAACGGAAAGAGCTACGTGCCATACGCTTACTTTTGCTGGCCTTGCCGCTGTTCATGGCTCGGCGAAGTTCAAAAGTAACGTTCCACCGCATGTTCCCGCAACCCGACCCCTCCAAGTTGCTTGCTTGCCTGCTGATCCTGATGCTTCCGTTGGGCCTGTTCGCCCAGGAGACGAAAGAGCAAACGCGACCCTTGGTCGAGATCCGCACCGAGGTGGGCATCATGGTGGTGGCCTTGTACAACGAGACCCCCGGGCACCGTGACAATTTCCTGAAGCTTGTGGAGGAGGGCTTTTACGACAGCCTGTTGTTCCACCGGGTGATCCCCCAGTTCATGGTGCAAGGAGGGGATCCGGACAGCAGGAGTGCCGGGGCCGGATCCATGCTGGGACAGGGAGGACCGGGGTATACGCTGCCTGCCGAGATCGTACCCGGCCTGTACCACACCAAAGGCGCACTGGCCGCGGCCCGTCAGGCTGACGATGTGAACCCGGAGAAACGCAGCAGCGGCAGTCAGTTCTATATCGTTCATGGTAAGACCTTCCGCTCGAACGAACTGGACATGCTGGCCCAGCGTATGGCTCGCCTGGGTCAACCCGTTGAGTACAGCGAAGAAGCTCGCCAGCGCTACGCGACCGCAGGGGGTGCTCCGCATCTGGACGGTGGCTACACCGTGTTCGGCGAGGTAGTGGAGGGCCTGGATGTGATCGACATGATCGCCATGCAGGCCTGCAACGCCAGCGACCGGCCACTGACCGACATACACATGTGGATGCGCCGCAGGAAATGAGCCTGAAGGAACGGATCGAGGCCCTGGAGGCCGAAGTGGCCGCCGCGGCGGCCAGCACGGCAGAAGAGGTGGAACGGTTCCGCATCGCCATGCTGGGTCGCAATGGCAGCATACCGGCGTTGTTCGACGTGTTCAAAGGGGTG
>JAGQVN010000318.1 GCA_020437905.1 Flavobacteriales bacterium | reverse complement strand
TAGGCTATTCCGAATGAAATGCCCGTGCCGATCCTTGAACTGTTCAGGATGGAGGTGCCGTTCGGGGTCTCCTGCTCGATGCGGTACTCGGCGTTGGTCAGGTTCCGCAGGTTGATGTTCGCCTGCCAGCGCTCACCGATCTCACCACGCAGGATCAGGTTGACCTGACCGAACGGAAGCTCATACTGATCGCCCAGGCCATTGGCACCGACCGCAAAGACGCGCCTACCATAGATGTTATAGGCCAGCGTGGCCACGCCCTTGAAGCCCTTGCTGAAACGCTTGGTATAGCTCAAGTCGGCGTTGATCAGATAGGGCGAGGCACCTTGCAACGGGCGCTCCAGATTGGTCAGGACCACGGTCGCTCCCTCACCGGTACTGCTCTGGGTATTGTCGATGGTCACCTGGGAATACAGGTAGGCTGCATTGATGCCGACCGACAGGTCGTTCCACACGGAAGTGTCCGAGCGACCGATCATGCCGAGGGACTTGACGAACTCCACTTCGACCCCCGCCACCGTGGCTTCCTGCGTGTTCTCAAAGGATTGCAACTGACCGCTGGCCGTGGCCAGGGCGACCTTTTCGATCGGGTCCTGCAGGAGCTTGCCGAATGCGCCAACGGCCACCACTTCGGCAGGTGAAGGGAACCACTCGTAGCGCACGTCCGCATTGTAGTTGATACCGTTCTGGAGCAAGGGATTACCCACGTTCTTCACGCCGGCGAAGTACTCGGTGTACTCGAAGGGTGCCATCTCGCGGAAGCCTGGGCGGGAGATGGTCTTGCTTCCGCTCAGCCGGACGATGTTCTTGTCGTTCACCGCATATTTCACGCTCAGGAAGGGAAGCAGGTCGTTCGAAACGATCTCCGCACTGCGCTTGGGTTGGAGGAACGAATCGCTCTGCTTCCGGTAGATGATGACCTGTTCACCCATCTCGTAGCGCGCCCCTGCCATCACCTTCAGTTTCTCCGGAATGGGGTCGACCTCGAGGATGCCATAGCCAGCATTGATGTCCTGCTGGATGGTGTGATCGGCCTCGGGGGTGGTCGCGTTCTGGACCGCGAACTCCCCGTTCCCATAGGTCTCGTTGTTCAGGTAGGTGTCAGGTACATCCAGATCGATACCGTTCGGATAGAAATTGTTGATCGCCGACAGGTCGTAAACCCAGATGTCATATCCGAAATCCCGCTGTTTGCGCTTGATGTCCCCGCCAACACGGATCCCAAGCACGTTCAACATCCCCTGGTCCGACTCCTTTTGCAGGATCCGGTAGGCCAGCCCGGCATGTCCACTGGTCTCCTTCTCCTTCAGATCACTATACCACCGGTGGTTCTCGATCCGATCGATCCCGTTGAACAGGTAGTCCGTCCGCGGTGCGCCTGGCTCGTTCAGATAGACCAATTGCCTGCGGTCCGGTTCCGAGCTCGTCGCCGTGCTGAAAGAGAAGTCCCAATCCGCCTGAAGCCGTTCATCGATGCCGAAGGCGTGCTCGCCATGCACCTGGTTCACCTGCACTCGGTTCTGCCGGAAAGTGAACCGCCTGGCATGCACGTCATATTCATAGTCGAAGTGCTCACCATAGTTCTCCCGCACTTCATCGGTGCTGATATTGGCCAGCATGGAGGTGGCGGTGATGCTGTGGTTCCTGCCCAGTTCTATGCCAACGGAACCAAGTGCTGAGGCCTGGGTGTTGAACTGATGGCTCTCGAAGTCGTAATCGATCAACGCCTCGTTCAGCGTATTGACGATCCGGTTCTCTCCGAACGCATAGCGGTATTCATTCCGATAGTTGCCCGTGGCCAACACGTTCACCTTCACCTGTTCGCCCAGGTTGAAGAAGGTCGATCCATACAGCCCGAAGTTCAAGTCGGGACGAGCTTTGGTCACGGAGGGGTTCAGGTTGGTCCGGAACGGGAGCACCTCGCTGTTCACTTGAGGGTTCGGACCGGCCAGTGCGGGAGGAAGGTCCCGGGTTCCATCATCGATGCCCCAAAAGTCGGATCCGCCACCGCTGTAGGTCGTGAAATCCTTGAATGTGCTCTGGGTGTTCATGCCAGCACCAATGCGCACGGTCAGTTCGTGCTCGTCGGTGGCCTGCTT
>JAGQVN010000317.1 GCA_020437905.1 Flavobacteriales bacterium | reverse complement strand
GTACACCTATTCCGTTGCAGGTACCGCCCCGTGTCCCTCCGATGCCGCTACGGTCACGGTCACCATCAATACTCCGCCCGATCCGGGTACCAATGGGAGCGTGACACTCTGCACCACCGATGCCGCTGTGGACCTCTTCACCCTCTTGGGTGGCACGCCGGATGCCGGTGGAGGCTGGACCGGCCCCAATAGCGATGCATTCGGGGGGCTCCTGGATCCGGCCAGCGATCCGACCGGCGTGTACACCTATTCCGTTGCAGGTACCGCCCCGTGTCCCTCCGATGCCGCTACGGTCACGGTCACCATCAATACTCCGCCCGATCCGGGGACCGACGGGAGCGTTGCGCTTTGCATCTCAAGTCCACCGACTTCACTCTTCATGGAACTGGGAGGAACACCTGACCCTGGCGGAAGCTGGCTCAGTCCGGGTGGATCGGTCTTTGGGGGCGTATTCGACCCTTTGAACGACCCTTCCGGGACATACACCTATTCGTTAACGGGTACAACTCCATGTCCTTCCGCCAGCGCAGTGGTAGAGGTGAGCGTCGTGAACGTGCCGTTCCCAGGTGACCCTGGCATGCTCGATCTATGCACGAGCGATGCACCGGTGGACCTGTTCGGAGCCTTGATCGGTGGTCCTGACCCAGGAGGAACATGGACAGGACCCGGTGGGGCTTTTTCCGGCTTGTTCAACCCGGGCACCGATCTGTCTGGCATCTACACGTACAGCATCGTCGTTCCACCTCCTTGTCTCACGGTCAGCAGTACGGTCACCGTCATGCTGAACGACCCGCCCGACGCGGGGATCGATGCCAACCTCATCCTGTGCATTTCCAGTGGTCCGGGAGATCTCTTCCCAGTGCTGGGCGGCAACCCGGACGCGGGTGGCTACTGGAGCGCTCCCGGCGGTGCGGCGCACAGCGGGACCTTCGACCCGGCCAATGATCCACCTGGGCTGTACACCTACACCGTTCCCGGGACCAGCCCCTGTCCGGCTGTGAGCGCGGTGGTCGATGTGTCGGTCCTCGGACTACCCGATCCCGGGACCCCTGGCATGGTGACCTGGTGCACCACCGATCCACCCAGCGACCTGTTCGCCCTGCTCGGTGGAACACCGGACCCCGGCGGTACCTGGACCGGTCCGGGCGGCGCATTCTCCGGCACCTTTGACCCCGCAAGCGACGCAGCAGGCGTCTACACCTACACCCTGAGCGTTCCACCGCCGTGCTTGAGCCAGAGCAGTACGGTCACCGTCATGCTGAACGACCCGCCCGACGCGGGGACGGATGGGACCCTTGTTGCCTGCGAAAGCGGGAGCGCGGTGGACCTCTTCGGATCGCTGAATGGATCACCTGGACCAGGAGGCTCATGGAACGATCCGAACGGAGATCCCTTTTCAGGAATATTCGAACCAGGGACCGATCAGGATGGCACCTACACGTATACCCTGAACGGCGCCATTCCCTGTCCGACCGATGTGGCCTTGGTCATCGTTTCCACGGTGACGGAGCCGAATGCAGGTGTCAACGGTTGGTTGAACCTCTGTGATGTAGGTTCCCCGGCGGACCTCTATGCGGCGCTCGGTGGAAGCCCTGACCCAGGAGGCACCTGGAGCGCACCCGGCGGGGGCGCGTTCGGAAGCACCTTCGATCCAACTTCTGATCCACCTGGGACCTATCACTATACCGTGGCCGGACAGGCGCCATGCCCTGACGCCAGTGCTTCGATCACGGTATCGGTCCTGAGCGACCCGGATGCGGGCGATCCAGGTAACCTGACCTTGTGCAGGAACGCTCCCGTTGCAGACCTGTTCAATGCCCTGCAAGCGAACCCCGATCCTGGCGGGACCTGGACGGACCCGAACGGTGTCTTGAGCAGTGGCGTGATCGATCCGCTCACCGCACCATCGGGCTCATACACCTACGTGCTTTCCGTGCCACTACCCTGCTTGAACGACACCTCCTTCGTGACGGTCGAGCTCATTTCCTCACCGGATCCGGGGTCGGACGCAAGCTGGGCGTTCTGTGAAACGGATCCCCCCGTGAACCTGTTCTCCCTGCTGGGTGGCTCCCCCGATCCGATGGGGACGTGGACGTTGAACAATGACAGTGTAAACTCCTTGCTGGATCCTGCAACGGCCCTGGATGGTCCGTACCTCTATACGGTCGAAGGCATCTCGCCTTGTCCCGACCTCTCCGCGACGGTGACGATCACCATCTCGTCCCTACCTGATGCCGGGTCGGACGGCAGCGCCACGGTATGCCCCGAAGCGGCACCGGTTGACCTGTTCTCACTGCTCGGAGGAACCCCGGACGGAGGAGGATCATGGAGCGATCCGAACGGTGATCCGCATTCCGGGCTCTTCCTCCCATCCATCGATGCACAAGGGGCGTACACCTATTTGGTGGAAGGAGATGCACCCTGCCCGGATCGAGACGCGACAGCGACGGTGGGCATCTTCCTGATCGATGCCCCGGATGCAGGACCGGACCTGATCTCGTGCGCCTTGGAAGCCGACCTTTCCGCCACCGGGAACTGGATCAACGGATCATGGAGCGGTCCATCGACCCTGACATGGGATGATCCCACCTCACCATTGACCAGGGTAAGCTCGACGACCCCAGGCACCTTTCAGATGCACTGGTCGATCGTGACCTTGGACGGCTGTGCCTCCCAAGACAGCATTGAAGTGACGTTCACGGATAGCATCGCAACAAGCACCAGTACCGTTGCTGCGCTGTGCCATGGGTATTGCGATGGTTCGGTGAGCGTGCAAGCTTCAGGAGGAAATATAGGTGGCTCGGGATACCAGTACATATGGTCGACCGGTGCAATCGGAAGCTCCGATTCGCTTTCCGCACTATGCGCAGGGAACTACTCGGTGACCGTACTGGATACGAACGGCTGCAGCAACACCGTGCCGTTCGAGATCATCCAGCCGGCACCCCTGGCGATCGATACGGTCATTTCAAATGATGAGACCTGTCCGGGGAGTTGCGATGGGATGCTGATGGTGGTGGACCCAGAGGGAGTCCTGTTCAGTTTTGATGGGGGCAGCACATTTGATCCGGACCCCATCTTCTCCCCCGCGTGTGCGGGTATCCACGAGGTGGTGATGCTTGACCCGAACGGCTGCATAGCTGTGACATCGGCGGTTATCGCGAGTCCCTCCCCCGTTATCGCCGAGTTCGTCGCACAACCGGATACCGTGCTCGTCTCTGTCCCGTTCGTGCAGTTCATCAACCAGAGCGAGCAGGCGTCCTGGTTCTTCTGGGATTTCGCCGGCTTGAGCAGCAGTGAATTGCATGATCCTTCGTTCAGCTTCCCGGATGTCCTGGGAGGCACCTACGAGGTCTGCCTGACTGCGATCGATGGTAACGGATGCATGGATTCCATTTGTCATCCGGTCGTGGTCCTTGATCTGATCGCCGTGCATGTTCCCAATGCGTTCACCCCGAACAACGACGACATCAATGACCTGTTCATGCCTGTCTTCAACCATCCGGAACTGGTGAGCGAATATGAGCTGTTGATATTCGATCGCTGGGGCGAGCTCCTGTTCGAAAGCACAACGCCCCACGAGCCATGGACGGGGCGTTATCAAGATGGGTCCGTTCAGCAGGAAGTCTATACGTGGAAATTGGTGTACAAGGACCTCCGATCCTTCAAGAAAGAAGCGTTGTTCGGTCACGTGACCGTGCTGAGATGACGCATGGAAAGCAGAAAAGGCCCGTTCCCGGGCCTTTTCTGCAGGTCTGATCAGCCTACACGTCCAGGTTGGCGTAGACCGCGTTCTTTTCGATGAACTCCCGGCGCGGGGGTACCTCATCGCCCATGAGCATGCTGAAGATGCGATCGGCCTCGGCACCGTTCTCGATGGTCACTTGACGCAAGGTGCGGTTCTCCGGGTCCATGGTGGTCTCCCAAAGCTGCTCTGCGTTCATTTCGCCAAGACCCTTGTAGCGTTGCACGGTGACCGAGACGTCCTTGCCGCCCTTCAGCTTGGCGATGGCCTCCTCCCGGTCCTTGTCATTCCAGCAGTAGACGCTCTGTGAGCCCTTCTTGACCTGGTACAGCGGTGGAGTGGCGATGTACAGGTATCCGTTCTCGATCAAGGGTTGCATATGCCGGTAGAAAAAGGTCATGATCAGGGTCTGTATGTGGCTTCCATCCACATCGGCATCACACATGATCACGATCTTGTGATAGCGGAGCTTCTCCATATTGAGGGCTTTCGCGTCCTCCTCGGTACCGATATGCACCCCCAAAGCGGTGTAGATGTTCCGGATCTCCTCGTTGTCCAGGATCTTATGCTGCATGGCCTTCTCCACGTTGAGGATCTTTCCACGAAGCGGCAGGATGGCCTGGAATTCCCGATCACGACCCTGTTTGGCCGTTCCACCGGCTGAATCTCCCTCAACGAGGAACAGCTCACTGGCACCGGGATCCTTGCTTGAACAATCAGCCAGCTTACCTGGCAGACCACCACCGGAAAAGGCCCCCTTCCGCTGGACCATTTCGCGTGCCTTTCGAGCGGCATGCCTGGCTTGGGCCGCCAGGATCACCTTGTCCACGATCTGCTTCGCGTCCTTCGGGTGCTCCTCCAGGTAATTCTCGAGCATTTCGCTCACGGCCATATCCACCGCACCCATGACCTCGTTGTTGCCCAACTTGGTCTTGGTCTGCCCCTCGAACTGTGGTTCGGCCACCTTCACACTGATCACAGCGGTAAGCCCTTCGCGGAAATCGTCGCCACTGATCTCGAACTTGAGCTTGGCCGTGGCGCCGCTGTTATCCGCGTACTTCTTCAACGTTCGGGTAAGCCCCCGACGAAAGCCCGCCAGATGTGTGCCCCCTTCGTGGGTGTTGATGTTGTTGACGTATGAGTGCAGGTTCTCATTGAAGGAATCGTTGTACACCATGGCGATCTCCACAGGGATCCCTTGCTTCTCCCCTTCCATGTAGATCACATCCTCAATGAGCGGCATGCGTGTACCGTCCAGGTAGCGCACGAAATCAACGAGCCCGGTCTCACTGAAGAACTCGGCACGAACGAACTCGCCTTTCTCGTCCCTGTTGCGCTCATCCACCAGCGAAAGCTTGATGCCTTTGTTCAGATAGGCCAGTTCCCGCAGTCGGGTGCTCAGGGTGTCGAAATTGTATTCGGTGGCTTGGAAAATGGTGTCATCCGGCTTGAACGTGACCACGGTACCCCGGATGTCGGTGGTGCCGCTCTCTTTGACCGGGTACAGGGGCTTGCCTTTCTCGTATTCCTGCACCCATAGTTTCCCTTCCCGGTGTACCTCGGCCATGAGGTGGTTGCTCAATGCGTTCACGCAAGACACGCCAACGCCGTGCAGGCCTCCGGATACCTTGTAGGAGTCCTTGTCGAACTTCCCACCGGCATGTAGCACGGTCATGACCACCTCGAGGGCGCTCCGCTTCTCCTTGGCGTGCATATCGACCGGAATACCTCGGCCATTGTCCTGGACACGTATCCCGTTCCCTTCCAGAATACGCACCTCGATCGTGTCACAGTGGCCTGCCAGGGCCTCATCGATGGAATTATCCACCACTTCGTACACCAGATGATGCAGGCCTTTCACCCCGACATCCCCGATGTACATGGCCGGACGCTTGCGCACCGCCTCCAGGCCCTCGAGGACCTGGATGCTCTGCGCCGAGTAACCCGGCTCCTGTTTCTTTTTCTCGCTCATTTCAACTGCGGTCTCCGCCATTTTTCTCTGCTTCTTCAGCGTGCTTTCGCAACCCGGCAAAGATACCCAACGCATGGGCACCTTGCTTCCGGAAAGTCAACGGGGACGGGGCTTTTTCCACATTTTGCCAACATCCAGGATTTGGATTTGCCGGCGGGATCCCGTAACTGTCGAAGACGCTGACGGAATGGGGTCAGAAGGCGTAGGACGCACCCAGCAGGATGAGGGCCCGTTGCACAGGATACCGCGCCCATCGCTCATACTTGCTGGCGCTGATGTTGCTCATGTCCAGGAACAGGCTCAAACGCTTGGTGTACCGGTACTCCACACCCAGGTACAGGTCGAAGAACCCGTTCAGCTCGATGATCTCCACCTCACTGGGCGCCTCATCCTGGATGCTTGCGAAAACGGGTGTCAGGGCCTTGCGCTGCCCCATGAACATGGCGTCGAGCTTCACGATCAGCTTTTCTCGCAGGCTGTATCGCGCCCCGATGGTCAATTGATAAGGCGGCAGGTTCCATGCTTCGGCCTGGTCCTCCGTATCGTAGCTGAAAATGTCCAATCGGGCGTGGAAACGGGTACCCCTTTCATCATCGTAGCTGACATCCCCGCTCACGTTCAGAACGTTAACCTTGTCGTAGAGCACATTGAAGGCGTTGCCGAAGCTGTACAGCCCATCCGTGATGAACAGGGCCCGGTCCCTCCAACTAGAGGTGCTAACACGCACATCAAAGCCGATCCTTGAGCTCAAGGAGCCACGCATTCCGCCGTAGATATCGTACAGCTTGCTCGTGTTGGCCAGGCCCGGAGCCGGTATCAGCCAAGGGTTCTCCTTGGTGAGGCTGCGGAAGCTGTTGCGCTGACGCTCGCCATCGACACCGGCATAGGGTACAAGGATGTCGTCGAACAGGCTGTAGCTGAGGTATGCCTGGGGATAAAAGTGAAAAGTGGTCTTCGACATGGCGTCGAGGTACAAGCCCGCCCCGACCCGGACCACATAGCGCTTCCCCGAAGTGCTCACGGACGGGCTCAGACCGATGATGGTACCGTTCTGCCGAAAGTCCGGGGTGAGTTCGTCATCGGAGACACCGCGGTATGCGTTGTTGTCCACGATCAGCCGCCCTCCGTACGTCTCGGAACCTTGGTCCATATGGACATCGGCATCGACCAGGATGTTCGTCTCGCGGGATCCCTGACGGTTCGTGTAGTGTCTGGCCTGAAGTCCCACCTCATGGGCCAGCTTGGTGGAATCCGTATACAAGCTCTTGACCTTGGCCTGGAAACCAAGGTCGTTGTAGAACTGTCGGATATCCTTGGTTGAAGGTGATGGGATGTTCAACGTATCGAATGCTTCGGTCCGATATCCGTAGTAATTCACCCGTCTTCGCCCATAGTCCGCTCCGACCTTGAGCTCGTGACGGGAAAGGATCGTCTTATAGAACGCGTCCACCGAATTGAAACCATACTGGCTTGGCCCTACATCCTTGATACCCCCGTTGCTGCTGAAATGCTTCAAGTGGATCCCATAGCCCTTGTCCTTGGCGCGGGTGGCATCGTAATAGAGCTCACCGAGCGGTGTACTGTAGGTCCCGAAACCGGCCTTGACAAAACCTTTGTACAAGCGCTCGTTGGCCTGGACCACATTGAGCCTGGCCGGAGCAATACTGTCAACAGCTACGGGCAGATCAGCCACCACTGCAAGCACCCCATAGGTCATTTCCTTGTCAGGCAGCAACGTGTCAATGGGCACTGGTCTCAGGTCGATCTTCTGGACATCTGCGATCGTTGGATTGAAGATGCCGTGGATGAAGTATTCACCACCGGGTGTTCCGTCGCCTTGAGCAAAAAGGACCGAGGCGGACATCAGGGCGAACAGCATCGCTCCAACACGGTATGTGGCGTTCATCATCATTCCTCCGTGTCGTTCCCTTCACCCATGGGCACCACGATCTCTTCCTGCTCTGGAGGGGCCACTTCCAGTACCTCGGAGTTCAGGATCCGGTCCAGGCGTTCCCTGGCCTGAGCGACGAGATCAGGGTCCGTGCTATTGTCGATCACGCTCTGCAGCACCGCCTTGGCCTGAAAGCGATCGTCCATGCGCACATAGACATCCCCCAGCAGCACGAAGGCCCTGGCCTTCCAATCGTCATAGGCCGGGAAGTTCTGCACCAGCTCGAACACTTCCTTTTCCGCATCCAAGAAGCGTTCTTGAAGGTGCCGCACATAGGCCATCTGATACTTGGCCTCTGCTCCGAATTGGTTCGTGTTTTCGGATGCCACTCGGCGATATCGGGTATAAGCCACATCCAGCTCCTGCGCGTCGAGATGTGCACGGGCCACGACCAGACCTCCTTCTGCGCGCAGGTCCCTGGTGGCTTCAGGCAGGGCGATCACTTCCTCGGCCACCACAGCCGCCTGCCCGATCCTTCCCAACTCCACCAGACACCTCATTCGGCCAACGTGTGCGGCCAGAACGTTCTGAGGGAAGGATGCCACCTGGCCCAATCGTTCGAAGTGAACGAGGGCTCCTTCCCAGCGCATATCCTTGAACAGGATATCACTGGCACCGAACAACGCGGATTCCATGAACTGTCCGGCATTCCGTTGGATCACCGACTCCAGGTCGGGAAGCGCCTCTTCGAAACGCTTCGCTCGATACAGGCAATCCCCTCTGTAGAACAAGGCGTTCACCGCATAGGCGCCGTTCGGGTACTTGTCCAGGTAATCACCGAAAGCGCCGATGGCCTGGTCGCATTTCTCATCAAAATACAGGGATTCCGCACTGCGGTAGTACTTCTCATCCAGATCAAGTGTGGCAGGGTCCACGAATTGAAGACCTGCGATATAGGCTTCATACTCTGCCACGCGCCCCTGCTCAATGTAGATGCTCTCGATACCAGCGAGGGCATCACGCGCGCCATCCATGGTGGGATAGGCATCCACGATCGCTTTGAACTCGCGCAGGGCAAGGTCCGGATCCCCCTGACGCTTGTGGATCAGGGCAAGTTGCAACATGCTCTGTCTCACTTGCGGGCTGTTCGGATGCTCCGAGACTACTTTCCCGTAGAACTGTTGGGCTCGATCGTCGTTCTCCAGATTGATATAGGTCTCACCCAGCTGGAATTTCGCATCGGCCGCGAAGCGCGACCCGGGAGACTCCGCCAACAATTGCTCCAGGACCGAGATCTTCTCCTGGAACCTTCGGTCCAGCCCGTGGCAGATCCCTTTCTGGAACATGGCATAGTCCTTCTCCTTGGTGCCTGCCCCGATGGCTTGATCGTACCACCGGATGGCTTCTGCCGTGTTCTTGGCGAGGTATTGGCAATCGCCAACGCGCAACAAGGCGTTGGCACGTTGTTCAGGGTTCCCTCCGGTGCTTGAAGCAAAACGGCGCAGTGCGGTCAGGGCTTCCCCGTATTCCTTCTTCTTGAAAAAGGCATAGCCCATGCTGTAGCTGGCCTGCTCATACAGCTTGGTGGCGTAAGCGCCAGGCGAATTGCGCAGGTCGTCGTATTTGCCCAGTGCTTCATCATACTGCCCCAGCGCGTAGTGGGCCTCACCCATCCAAAAGTGGCAGCGTGCGTTCACTCCGGGGTCCATGGGATGCTGCAAGGCTCGCTGGAAGGACATAAGCGCTTGATCGAATCGACGGCCTTCGAAGAGTTCGACCCCTCGATCGAAGGCCAGTTTCTGGTAGGCCTCGCGAAGCGAAGGACCCTTGTTCGGTATCGCATCGAGCGCTTCCAAAGCCGCTTCATAGTTCCGCGTCTTCAGGAACACATCCACCAGGAATCCATAGGCCTCGTCCCTCCTCGCCGTATTTGGGTAGCGCTTCAGGTAGTCCTGCAGCGCAGCGATCGCTTCGTGATAGGGATCGAACGAAAGCTCGTAGGCCAGCTTCGCATAATTGAACAATGCATCTTCCGTGACCTTGGCATCAACACTCATCTCAAAGGCCCGCTTGAAGGCGTTCCGGGCATAGTTCTTTTCCTGAAGCTGGAGGTAGCAATCGGCCATGTGGTACACTGCCAATTGCCCGATCGTATCGACCTCATTCGTGACCAAGGTCAACTGGCCCAGGGCTTTTTGGTGCTCGGCCGCCCTGTAGTACGCATAACCAAGCTGGTACCGCTCCTTACGGGTGATGCCCGTGCTGCGTTGAACGGACTTCTCCAGGTAGGGCAGCGCTTCCGCAAAGCGACCGGAACGGAAGTGGGCCTCGCCTGTCAGGCGGTTCAGCTCACCAATGCGCCGGGTGCCGCTCGGGTCCGCAAGCAGGGGTTCCGTGTACGCGATCACCTCGTCGTAACGTCCCTGCAGGAAGTAGATCTCTGCGATATAGAACGGCACGATACGACCGAACGAAGGGTCATCCTTGAGTTTCTCGAACGCTGGCAAGGCGGTGGCATAGCGCCCGCGGCTATGATCCATATGAGCCGAATAGTAGAGGCTCGGTACAGCATAGGGACCGGTCCCATCCTTCAGCTTGGACATGGCTGTCATGGCGGGATCGAACTGTCCTTCCTGAAAATGCGCATAGCCCTTCTTGAAGAGGTATTCTTCCCGATCCTCGACGGTCAAGCCCGCCTCATCCACCTGCGTCGCCCACGTCAGTGCATCCTCCCAACGCTTGTTGCTGAAATAATGGCGGAAGAGCTCCAGGCGCACGGCACTGACATGTGCGCTTTCAGGATGGTCCTGGATGAAGGCCAACAGGCGCAACGAGGCATCCTTGTTGAAAAGGCGCACGGCACTGATGGCGCCAAGGAACTCTGCCTCGATCCTTTGAGCAGAGAAGGGATCCCGGATCACCTGGACCAGCTTGTCGGCCTCATGTTGCGCAGCTCCATACTTCGCATGATCAAAAAGGTCCCGGGCTTGATCCAGTTCGGCACGAGGGTGTTCATAGTGCGCCGGCCGCTGGCCGGATACCCCGATCCATGAGACCAATAGGGCACCGGTCAGGAACGATCCCGTCACATTGATTCTCACCCGGTGCATGGCAGGGTCAAAGATCACGCGGCCCGCAGGTTCAGGCCGCCAGGGATGGATGGAATTATCCACCCGCAACTGTTCAAGCAGGTCCGGTTGCACATGACCCCTTAACGCGAACGGATGTGAGGAAATTTCCACCTTTGAAGCATCGCCCGATCAAGGGTGATCGCGAACGATGTCTGAAGGAACGGTGATCGAATTGCGTGAAGCGCGTATCTACCAGCGGGAGAACGTGGTCCTCTCGGGAGTGGACCTGCAGGTCCGATCCGGGGAATTCGTCTATCTCATCGGACGGACCGGTTCCGGCAAAAGCAGTTTACTTCGGACGCTGTATGGGGACCTGCCATTGAACGAAGGCTCCGGTCAGGTCTGTGGGTTCGATCTGTTGTCCCTCAAGCGGAAGCAGATCCCGTTGCTACGACGAAGGATCGGCATTGTGTTCCAGGATTTCCAACTGCTTTCGGACCGGACGGTCAACGACAACCTGTTCTTCGTACTGCGTGCCACGGGTTGGGGACAGAAGGAGCTGATGGAACGACGTGCCGAGGAAGTCCTTCACAAGGTTGGCCTTGCCACCAAGGGTTACAAGATGCCCCATGAATTGAGCGGAGGTGAACAACAGCGAGTGAGCATTGCGCGTGCGCTGTTGAACGATCCGGAGTTGATCCTCGCGGATGAACCTACGGGGAACCTCGATCCGGAGACCACCAATGGCATCCTTGACCTGCTCTTCAGCATCAGCACGAGCGGGCGCGCAGTGCTGATGGCGACCCATGACTACACCCATATGAAGCAGTTCGGCACACGGGTGATCCGCTGTGCGGAGGGCAAATTGCAGGAGGAGATCCCTGCTCCCTGAGCTCAGCACACAAGCGCTGCCAGATGCTCGGCGTTGCGACGATTATTGAAACGGGTCTCCAGGATGCGCGATCGTTCTTCCAGCGTGGCCCCGTCCGCCGGCCGCCCCATACATGCCAGTATGGACAGGCGCATACCCTTGGGGTCGTCGTGGACCGCACATAGGCCTTCCAAACCGGTATTGGGCACCATGGCCGAATTGCACACCACATGTCTTCCAATGAACAGGCACAGCAGGAGCTTCAGCTTGATGCCCGTACCCTGGAAGGTCGGCAGTACGTTCACCTGTGCCTCACGGACAAGCTGATGGATCCGCTCGGTGGGCACGTTCTCCTCAAGCTCCACGTTCGGACTGCGTTCAACGCTGCGCCGGAGCTCGGACGAGGCACCGCTTCCAGCGATCTTCAGGGGTACGTCCAAGCCATTGAACACCTCGTTTACCAAGTAGAGCGCCGCCAGGTCGTTCTCCGGCACGCTCAGCGCCCCATGGTAAAGGGCGAACCCACCGATCCCTTCAGGGACCGCAACGGAACCACACGCATGGAACGCAGGTACGTGATCGGCCCGACCAAAGCGCTTCCTGAAATGGGCCTGGTCTTGTGGTGAGATGGCCAGTATGTGATCGGCTTCGCTCAGCACGGGTTCGAAACGCTCCAGCTTCCGGGCCTCGTTCACGAAATAGGCCTTGCGGAACGCGCTGCGCTCTGCCTTTGCCAATGCGGCGTAATACTCGTGTTCCACATTGTGGGTCCGGACGCATCGCTTGCGACCATGCAACCGAGGGTCCCCGAGAAAATAACAAGCGTGCAGGCCTTCGAACAGTATCGGATGATCGTCACCGAGCAGCCGCTCCATGAGCTCCTCATTCCTTCTGCTCACCACCACATAAGGCAGCGTGCTGAAGAGGAGGTGTTTCGACGTGCTCCGCGGATAATAGTGCACCTCCTCGCAGAACGCTTCCAGGTCCTTGGCCGGTGGCCTGCCATAAGCGAAGCAATGCAAATGGACCTTGACACCGATCGCATTCAAGGAATGAGCCTTGAAATACACGTCGATCACTCCACCGTAGTTCGGAGGTGAAGGCACGTCGAAGCTGATGATATGCAGATGCTTGCTGCTCAAGGTCCAAGCAAAGCTGAGAGCTTGTTCGTTTCCGTCCGGCCATCCAGTTCGCGGGCCGCGAAAGTAGCGTTCACGCGTAAGGCGCTCATCCGGCTCCTATCCTTCATGAGCGCACGCACCGCTTGCACAATGGCCTGGCATGTAACCGAGGGAAGGACCACACCTGCCTGGAATCGGTGCACCAATCCCGCGACCTCCGGCAGGTCACTGGATAGGACCGGAATGCCTGCCGCGAAATAGTCGAACAGCTTATTGGGAAGGCTGAAGCGATAGTTCAGATTGGTGTCCTTGTCCAGGCTCAATCCGAGGTCCGCGTTCCGCGTGAACTGCATCATCTCCGCATAGGGAAGTCGATCCACCATCCTGACCCTGTCTTCAAGTCGGTGCTTTGTGCGCAGTTGATCCAGTACAGGCCAGGCATCCCCGCCTCCCACCAGGATCAGCCGACAATCCGGGAGTTCGCACATGGCTTCCACAGCTTCTTCCGCACCTCGGTCCACATTGATCCCCGAGCCTTGGAGGATCATGGTGAACGCATCCTCATCCATACCGAGCTCGACCCGCGAACGCAAGGGGCCGAGATCCCTGGGCATGGGAATGTTCCGCACCACTGCAATGGAGGCGCTACTGCTCCTCCGGTTCGGGTATCGCTGCTCGTACGCTCGTGCTATGCTCTCGTTCACCGTGATGACCTCTTTGAGCCGGGGGAACAGGAACCCCTCCAGGAGCATCCATATCCGTCGCGTACCGGGCCTCATCACCAACTCCGGGACCTCGGTAAAGAACTCATGCGTGTCATAGACCAGTCGCACCTTCTTCATTGTGCTCGCCACCCAGGAAGCCAGGAGGGTATCCAGGTCATTGGCGACGATCATATCAACAGGTCGACGGAGCAGGTGGATCACCAGGCGCAGGTTGTATGTGCCATAGAACAAGGGTCCTTTCGAGAAAGGAAGCCTGAACCGCTTGGTGGCATATGGCCTGTCGATGGCACGACTGTTCCTCAACCTCCTGCCGACCAACTCCACCTGGTAGCCAAGTTCCATCAGCACCCGACATGTGCGATCGACGCGGTTATCCGTGGACAGGTCGTTGGTCACGACGACGATGGCATGGCGCACCGGAGCAGGCATGCGGGCAAAGTAACGTGGAAGGGTCCTTAAACTTGCGCGCCACCGACCATGGAACTGGAGACCCATGTTGACCTTGCACCCCTGACCACGTTCGGGGTGCCGGCAAAGGCGGAGAAGCTCCTGCGCTTTGCCTCGGCCGATGAGCTTAGGGAGGTCGCCAGGCAGCCGGAACACTGGGGATCGCACCGATTGGTCCTGGGTGGAGGCAGCAACGTACTCTTCACCCGCGATGTGTCAGGGCTGGTCCTGCTGAACGAGGTCAATGGCATCGAGCTGGTCAGGGAAACGGAGGAGCATGTCTGGATACGTGCCGGAGCTGGCGAGCCGTGGCATGACCTGGTCCGCCATACGGTCGATCGGGGATGGGGTGGGCTGGAGAACCTTTCCCTGATACCCGGCAAGGTGGGAGCCGCTCCCATGCAGAACATCGGTGCCTATGGCGTGGAGTTGAAGGACAGCTTTGTAAGCCTGACCGCTTTCCACATGGAGACCGGAGAACTGATCCAATTCGACCGGGACCAATGCGCATTCGGTTATCGCGAGAGTTTCTTCAAACGCGAGGGTAAAGGGCGTTTCATCATCATGGATGTCACCGTTCGCCTGGATAAACGCCCTCGGCTGAACATGGAATACGGCGCCATTCGTTCGCAATTGGCACACATGGGTGTAGCGCAGGCCGGGATACAGGAGATCAGTGAAGCCGTGATGGCGATCCGGCGCAGCAAACTGCCAGACCCGTGCGTTCTGGGGAATGCGGGAAGCTTTTTCAAGAACCCGGTTCTCCCAGATCCGCAGGTTGATGTCCTGCGTGAGAAGTTTCCCGGCCTTGTCACCTACCCTGCGAACGATGGATCGAGCAAGGTGGCGGCCGGATGGCTGATCGAGAGGGCCGGTTGGAAAGGCTTTCGGAAGGGCAACGCCGGGGTCCATGGTGCACAGGCCCTGGTCCTGGTGAATCATGGTGGGGCTCATGGCAGGGACGTACACGCGCTGGCGACCCTGATCCAGTCCGATATCCAAGAACGGTTCGGCATCGAGCTGGAAATGGAGGTGAACGTGATCTGATCGAATACCGATGTGAAGATGTATCTTTTCCAGATGGAACGAGGCATGCGCACGATGGTCATGGGAGCGCTTCTACTTGTGTTCGCCATGGGTTGCCGCAAGGAGAAGGATCCCTCACCTGGTGGAAATGTGGGCTTCAGCGGCACCCCGGTTGAACTTGACCTCCCATCCTGGGTCATGGACTCGATCGGCATCCCAGCATGGCCGCCGGATAACCCGCTTACGGTCGAAGGTGTAGCCCTTGGACGAAAACTGTTCCACGAGAAGGCGTTGTCGGATAATTACACGCAATCGTGTGCCTCATGTCACGTTCAGGAACATGCGTTCACCGACCCCGATCCCTTCAGCGAAGGAACGAACGGAGCCTTCGGTGATCGGAACGCGATGGCCGTGATCAATCTGGCGTGGGACCTACGCTTCTTTTGGGATGGCCGCCGGAACACTTTGGAGGGACAGGCACATGACCCGGTGACGAACCCCATTGAAATGCGGAACACCTGGCCTGAGGTGGAAGCGCGTCTACAGGCGCATCCGGAATACCCGTCCTTGTTCGAGGCAGCTTTCGGGACCAGCACCATCGACAGCAACCTGGTGGTGAAAGCGATCGCCCAGTTCGAGCGTACGCTCCTATCGTTCAATTCCCGGTATGACCGATTCTACTATGGTGGCGATTCCACTGCGCTTACCGAGCAGGAGAAACATGGAATGGACCTTTTCTTCCGCGATGCGCATTGTGTGGACTGCCATCGGGAGCACACATTCTCGGACCCTGGCATGCGGAACAATGGCCTTGATCTGAGCCCTCAGGACAGTGGATTCTACCTGGTCACTGGGGTGAACGCGCACATCGGTCGGTTCAAGGTGCCCACCCTGCGGAATATCGGTGTGACCGGACCCTACATGCATGATAGTCGTTTTGCCACGTTGGAGGAGGTGGTTGATTTTTATGCGGACGATGTGGAACTGAACTCACCGAACCTGGACGCGCATATGTTCCCTTGGGTCGCGGGCCATATCGACCTGGATGCCACCGAACGCGAAGCGCTGGTCGCATTCATGCACGCGCTCACGGATGATGACTTTCTGAACGATCCGCGCTTCTCAGCGCCATAGTGCGATCGACCGTCCGAACATTGCTCCCGATATTGGGCACATGAATAGGTCGAACTGCCTTGCTTGCGCATTTACCCTGTTGCTGGTCATCCCGAACTATGCTCAGCAGCAGAGCACCTTGACCCTGGCCGACGCGGTCACCAAGGCATACAGTACCTACGCACCCAGTAGGATGCGGGGTCTGCAGTGGCTTCCAGATGCCGCCCAGTACGCGCACCAGAACGATTCGGTCCTTTTCATCAACGGGGCCGGCAAGTCCATGGACCGGCCCGTGCTGACACTCGGCAAGCTGAACAAAGGCCTGGGCAAGGATGCTGGCCTCGACCGGCTACCGGACATCCTGTGGGAAAACAGCCGGACCATCCTGTTCTGGCATGCGGACAAGTTGTTCGAATGCGAACTCAACTCCGGCAACTCCCGAGTTCGACTGGGCATGCTGGATGGAAGCGAGAACAAGGACCTGGACCCCACTCGAACCCGTGTGGCCTATACCCTTGATGATGACCTGTACATCGGGCTTGCAGGGAACGGGCAGCAGGTACGGGTAACGCAGGATGGTGGCCAGGGCATCGTCAATGGCAAGTCCGTGCATCGTGAGGAATACGGGATCCAGAAAGGCACGTTCTGGTCCCCGAACGGGGAGCGGCTCGCCTTCTACCGCATGGATGAATCCATGGTGACCACGTACGATCTGGAAGATATCTCGACAAAACCCTCCACCTTCGAGGCGATCCGTTATCCCATGGCTGGACAGACCAGCCACGAGGTATCCATTGGTGTGCATGACCTCAACACGGGGCGGACCATATTCCTTCAGACGACTGGAGCCAGGGACGATTACCTCACGAACATCGCCTGGGGGCCGAATAGCGACAAACTGTACGTGGTCCATTTGGACAGGGCCACCGAGAACCTGCGGCTGGTGGAATACGACGTTCGCTCAGGTCGCGCTCAGCGGGAAGTACTTAAGGAACATAGCGACGTGTACCTGGAGCCCGAGCATCCGGTCACCTTTCTGAACGGATCGAGCGATAGGTTCCTCTGGTGGAGCGATCGCGATGGCCACGACCACGTGTACCTCTTTGATCTGGACGAAGGCCTGGTGAAGCAGCTCACGCAAGGCGAATGGAACGTGAAGCGCGTGATCGGTCAGGATCCCAAGGGCCGGACCCTTTTCCTCGAAGGAAGCGGTGAGATCCTCCGTGGCGATCCGTCGGGTGCCTTGCAGACGCACCTGTACACCGTCGATCTGAAGAGCGGGAACCTGGCACGCCTGACCACGGCTCAGGGTTCACATAGTGGCGAACTCTCGCCGGACGGCTCCATGCTCCTTGACCAATGGAGCAGCATCAGCGTACCACATCGCACCGAGTTGCTCGATGCAGGCGGTTCGGTCATGAAGGTGCTGTTGGACAGTGAGGATCCCTTGCGGGCTGTTCTTACCGGGAGCATGGAATTCCTCACCATACCGGGCGAAGAAGGAGATCTGTTGAACGCCCGGCTCATCAAACCCAGTCATTTCGACCCTGCCCAGAAGTATCCGGTACTCATCTATGTCTACAATGGACCGCATGTGCAGTTGGTGCGGGATCAGTATCTCGGAGGGGCTTCGCTGTGGATGATGCATGCGGCAGAAAGAGGCTATCTGGTATTCACTGTGGATGGTCACGGAAGCAGCGGTCGCAGCCGGGATTTTGAACAGACCATCCATCGCCGTTTAGGCGAGGTGGAGATCAAGGACCAACTGCATGGCGTGGCCTATCTGCGTGAGCTTCCGTACGTTGATGGCGAACGCATGGCCGTGCATGGATGGAGCTATGGCGGGTACATGACCACTTCGCTGATGCTGAAAGCGCCGGGAACTTTCCGTATCGGTGTTGCAGGGGGACCGGTGATGGATTGGTCCATGTACGAGGTGATGTACACCGAACGGTACATGGATACACCGGAGGAGAACCCGGATGGGTATTCCAGCACGAGGCTTCCCGACAAGTGTGCCGCGCTTCAGGGTGAACTCCTAGTGATCCATGGGCTTCAGGACAATGTGGTCCTTCCGGAGCACAGCTATTCCTTTCTCAAGTCCTGCGTGGACCAAGGGGTGCAGGTGGGCTTCTTCGTGTACCCGGGTCATGCGCACAACGTGCGCGGCAAAGACCGTGTGCACCTGATGACCAAGGTCCTGAGCGCGATCGACAACGCCATTCAGCCATAGGAAGCCACGGACAACCCGCAGAAGCAGAACATGCCTTGGGATCCAGGCCTTATTTTGCTCAAAACATAGAAGCATGAAAAAACTCATTACCCTGATCGCTCTGGCCCCGATGATCCTTCTTGCGCAGACCACGCACATGGTACAAGTGGTGGGTTCCATCGGTGTAACACCGGCCTATGTACCAGCGAACATCACCATCGACCTGGGTGATATCGTTCGGTGGGAATGCAGCCAGGGCACGCACAATGTGTATGCCGAGCAGGACAGCTTCCCGAACAATCCAGAGGGATTCAACAGCAACCCTACCGCGCAAGCCAGTCCTTGGGATTATGAATTCACCTTTACCGTTGCCGGTTTCTACAACTATGGTTGCAACGGGGGGACGATCCAGAACCCACATTGGGACACCCAGCAAGGCACCGTGACCGTGCTGGACCCGTCATCGGTACGTGAGGACGAGATCTGGGGTCGCATCGAAGTATTCCCGGTCCCGACAAGGCAGGAGCTCACGGTCCGGTTCGACAGGAACAGACCGGAACAACTTGAGATCCTCGGTCTGGATGGTCGTACGATCGCTCGGGAGGCAGCCGTTCAAGGATCGGCGCAGCAGTTGGACCTGAACGGAATGCCTGCCGGTTCCTATCTGCTCCGCTGTACGGACGCCAATGGACGCGTCGCGATACGATCGTTCGTCAAGGTCGACTAATCGACGACGAAGACCTTCGTGCTGACGGCCTTTCCGCTTGCGGTGAGGGCCGTCAGCATATACGGACCTGCCGCCAGGTCCGAAAGATCCAAACGCACGATCGTCCCTCGGGTCTGGCCCAGGTCCAACGCGCGACAGACCCCACCGGTCGGGCGGATCACGATCAGCCTTTCCCATTGTTCGAGCGGATCCCCCAGATCCAATTGGACCGGTCCTTGGGTCAAGCTTGGATAGGCCAAGAGCTTGCCCGGCTCTCTCCGTTCGGGAATTACCGCCAATGGATCGACCGGTCGCGCCAAGTGCATGAACGTGGCCAGCGACAGGCGTGCCAGTTTGTGGAAATACCCCAGATCGAGGTACTGCAGCAGATCGGTGGGTGTATGGTAGTGAGGGTTTCCATCGAAGTCGAAATCCTCGATGACCAGGATCGCTCCGTATCCCTCCGACCAGAAGGAGGCATGGTCGCTGTAGGTGGCACCCGGGTCATTGATGGCGATGTTGTTCCCGATCCCGTACAGCGCATCGACCAACAGGGCAGTGTCCTTGATGGCCAGTGAGTTGGCAACGGAACGCGTGTGGATGCGCATCAGGCCATCACCATCACCATCCCACGCAATGGCATCCATGTTGACCACACCAGCAATGGTGTCGTCATTGGCGGCCGCGACCCCGGCATAGTATTGGCTACCGATCTTGCCCTGTTCCTCCTCGTCCCACAACGCAAAGACCACCGTGTTCTCGAACTCAACGTCCTTCAAT
>JAGQVN010000316.1 GCA_020437905.1 Flavobacteriales bacterium | reverse complement strand
TGAGAACGAAGTGCTGTAAGCACGCGTGGTGTAGCGCCCGGCTTGTGCACACACCTTGTCGTAAAGTGCGATCGTGTTCATACCATGGCTGCATTTAACATACTGTTCCGCTGCGTCCTACCATGTTCCTTGGCGATCAGCTCCGCCACCACCTGACCGCTGATCAAGGTGGGAGGAACACCAGGACCCGGGGCCGTGAGTTGCCCGGTAAAGTAAAGCCCCTTCACCTTTTTGCTCTTCATCCGTGGCTTTAGAACGGCTGTCTGACCCAGCGTGTTCGCAAGCCCGTATGCATTACCAGCATAGGAATTGTAATCCTGCACGAAATCATTGATGCAATAGCTATGGTGCACCACCAGATGCTCTCGAAGCTCCTTGCCGGTGTGCTTGTTCAATCGCTCGATCGCCATTCGAAAATACTTGTCACGAATAACTGGGGTGTCCTCCAGGCCGGGGGCCACCGGAATGAGCACCACCACGTTCTCGTGACCGGGCGGGGCTACCGATGGGTCCGTTCGTGAGGTGCATGAGGCATAGATCAAAGGAGCCGTCGGCCATTGCGGGGTCTCATAGATCTCCTTGGCGTGCTGGTCGAAGGCCTGGTCGAAGAACAGGTCGTGGTGCGCTAGCTCAGGCAGCTTGCGGTCGAAACCCAGATAGAACAACAAGGAACTGGGCGCCATGGTCCGGCTGCTCCAATAGCTCTCGGAATAGCTGCGGTGCCGCGGCTCCAACAAGGTCTCCGCATGGTGGTAATCCGCGGCCGAGATCACTACATCGGCATCGATGCGTTCGCCGTTGGCGACCACCCCGGCTGCCCTGCCGTCGCGAACCAGGATCTGCTCGACGTTCATTCCAGCATCGAGGTGAACTCCTTTTCCCTTCGCCAATTCCACCATCGCATCGACGATGCGCCCCATGCCGCCCATGGGATACCAGGTGCCGAGGCTCATGTCAGCATAATTCATCAGGCTGTACAAGGCCGGTGTGTTCTGAGGTGTGGCTCCCAGGAACAACACCGGGAACTCCATCAATTGGCGCAGTCTGGGGTCCTTGAAATGCGCCGCCACGTGTTTCCTGAGCGAGCTGAACACGCTCACCTTCAACATTCCGCCAAGCACCCTGGGAAGCATGAACTCGGTCCAGCTCAGGGCCGGTCTGCGGACAAGCTCGTTCATGCCCAGTTCATATTTGACCCGGGCCTCGTTCAGGAAGCGACGCAGCGCCCGGTCGGCACCAGGTTCTATGGATGCGAACAGCGCCTCCAGATCGCGCATGTCCGCTGGGATATCCCATTGGTCCTCGTGGCCGAAGATGACCTTGTAGGAAGGGTCCAGGCGGATCAGGTCATAGTGTTGTTCCACGCTGCTTCCGTTCCGGAGGAAGTAATCCTCGAACACTTCAGGCATCCAGTACCAACTGGGACCCATGTCGAAGGTGAACCCCTGGTCGCGAAGCACCCGCGCACGCCCTCCGAACCGATCGTTCTTCTCAAGGACCCGCACACGAAATCCCAAGCCGGCCAGGGAAGTGGCGGCCGAAAGCCCGGCGAACCCGGACCCGATGACCAGCGCTTCCGGCATCAGTTCGCGAGGTGCTTGTCACTGAGCATGGTCATGAGCCGTTGGCGAGCCTGATGGATACGGCTCTTCACCGTCCCGATGGGAATGTTCAGGTGCTCGGCGATCTCGTGGTATTTGAAACCTTCGTGGTGCATGGTGAAGGGCTCGCGGAAGGCAGGGTCGAGTCGCTCGAGGCTGCGCTCGATCTCCGAGCGGACGATCGTGCTTTCTGCAGTAGCCGGGGTTTGGACGCGTTTGATGGTGGTACGTTCCCGCTCCACGTTGTCCATTACCGCCTGCGTGCGCTTGGCGCGTCGGTGACCGTTGATGAACGTGTTGCGCATGATGGTGTACAACCAGGCCTTGAAGTTCGTGTTTTCCCGGAACCGGTCCCTGTTCGTGAGCGCCCGAAGGAGGCTCTCCTGCAACAGGTCCTGGGCGTCGTCCCTGTCCTTGGTAAGGCCAAGGGCGAAGTAGTACAGCGGGCGCTGAAGGCTAAGCAAATGCTGTTGGAACTCGATGCTGGACATGACGTTTGTTTTAAGTATTTATCTAAAGACTGAACAAAAGTAGATCAAGGTTGCCCGACCTCCAAATTATTGTTCAAATAATTTTAGAATAGATTAAACATCTAGCATTGACGGGGAATTCCGTTATCCGGATCTTGGCACGATCGGGGTGGAAGCGGGCCTGTTCGGGACTCACACCGCTTCCATTTGGTTGAAAGAAGAGTTCTAATGATCTAACAAAATGACCGGATCGCTCCACTGGCGATGTGCGGGCCGATCCAGCACCTTAGTTCCGGACCGGGGCCTATATTTGCGGCCCTTTCGGAAGCATAGCTCAGTTGGTTCAGAGCATCTGCCTTACAAGCAGAGGGTCGCTGGTTCGAATCCGGCTGCTTCCACCGAGGGACATTAGCTCAGTTGGTTCAGAGCGCATGCTTCACACGCATGAGGTCACTGGTTCGAATCCAGTATGTCCCACTCCCAATGATGACAAGGCCTTCGATGGATATCGGAGGCCTTGTTTTTTAGTGCCGGGGTAAATAAAGGGGCAAATCGAAGGACGTGGGAGCCGCCCCCTGCCGCTTCAAAGCGCGGTGGCAAACAAGGCCACCACCACCGCCATGATGCTCAGGTATAACAGCGCTTCACCTACCGATCGGCGGGGCTTGCCTTAGAGTTCAGGATACCCGAGAAATAGGCCAGAGAGGTCCACGGCAAGGCTTCCTAAGTAGCTAAGGCAACGCAATATCCAGGACCAGGTGCGATTCATTCCAGATCGGCGAGGTAAACAACACTCAGCATGCGTTCAAGCCGTTCTCCGGGCCGGAAGGGTGTGATCTCAGCAATGCGTTGCTGATCTCCTGCCATGAGAACCTCCACGAAGTAGTCGGATAAGGTGTACCAAGCACT
>JAGQVN010000315.1 GCA_020437905.1 Flavobacteriales bacterium | reverse complement strand
GAGGCCGAGCGAGGAGAAGGAGGTCATCGGGTAGGGGAAAGAGGGGGGTGTTGCTGCGAAAGTGCGCGCCCGAAAGGGGTTGCAAAGGTAGGGAAAGGACTCTCAGACGTCGTATTCGGATAAGCTCGATGTCCTCGCCCCTTCTCATTTCCTGAAGAACCAAATGAATCAGCGAACAGGTAGTTCTTTCAGTGTTCTCGTAGTTGATCGTGACAATTTTCATAGCCAGGCATTTCCTCCCCAATTTCTGCGTACGATACACCCTATTCGGATGGATAGCTTTGCAAGTACCGAGTTCGGTGAAGGATATGGTAAGAGGCTTTGTCCGCCAGACGATGTTTCCAGGGGCACTTGCGCTTGGTCTTGATAGGTTACTTCGTACCAGGTCGAACCACCGGATCTTGAACGTCATGTTCCATGGTGTGGTTGAGGAACCATCCTCCTGGTTCTCCCCCAGACATGTTCACGTTCCTGCCTTTGAGAAGCAGATCGCCTACCTGAAGGAGAACTTCCGTATCATCTCGACCGAAGAAGCGTTCCACTGTCAAGGGACCAATGAACGGCCGGATCGACCCACCATCACCGTTTCGTTCGATGATGGATACGCGAACAACCTGCGAAATGCTCTGCCGATCTTGAGCGCTTATGACATTCCGGTCACCTTTTATGTGGTAGGCCCATGTGCGGAACAAGAGAGCGTTCGATACTTGTGGCCTGATCTGGTGGCGACCCTTGTTCAGGTGTCGAAAGGAGCTCCGCTCAAGATCGGAGGAAAGAACTACGTCGGGGTCCAGGATGCGGCTGGTGGGGTGTCCCTCATCCAACGGATCAAGAAGGTGGGTCCCGAAGAACGTGACGAGCTCTTGGATGAGATCGCGGCTCGAAAAGACATTAAAGACTTCATGACGAACCTGCCCGAGGAGGTCTGGCGAATGATGGGTCCAGACGAGCTGAAAGCGCTATCCTCGAACCCCTTGGTGACCATCGGTTCGCATGGATACGGCCACTACAACCTGGCCAATATTCCGCTGGAGGATGCCGAGCGGGACATGTCCCATGCGAAACAAGTGCTCGAGACCTGTATTGGGCGATCGGTCAAAGAGTTGGCCTTCCCGGACGGTAGCTATTCGGAGGAAGTGATCGAGGCTGGAAGGCGTTCCGGATATAGCCATTTCATGGCCGTGGACCTCAACGCTCGGGAGCACGCTGGCAGGGAAGATTTGTTACCGCGCCATGGTGTATCTGCGACCACCACCTGGCAATCCACCATGTTTTTTCTGAACGCAGCTTTCGCCAAGAAAGGCTTCTGTTGACCATGGCAGAAGAGTACTCGGTCCTACGAGTTGAGCCTTCGAGGTATGTAGACGTACAGACGCTGATCCGTCGATGCTTTGGTCGGTCGGTCCCTATGGAACGATTGGTGGCAAAGTTCGATACGTCGCGCTTCGGACGTCGCGATATCGGGTATCTCGCCTATGACCGGAAGGATCGGCCGGCTGCGTATTACGGTGTATTCCCGTTGAGGACACAGATGGGCGGCAGGTCCGTATTGGCGGCACAAAGCGGCGATACGATGACCGATCCCGAGCATCAGCGCAAGGGTTTGTTCGTTCGCTTGGCTACAAAGACATACGAACTTGCTGCGGACGAAGGGGTTGCATTCGTTTTCGGGTTCCCGAACATGAATTCCTACCCGGGCTTCGAAAGAAAGCTTGGGTGGCAGTTCGATGGAAGGTTGCAGGAGTTCAGGTGGGCAGGCCACAAGATCCCGATATGTGAATTGGCAAGTAAGAGCGTCATAGTGGAGCAGTTCTATAGCGCTGTGTTGAAAGATCGGGGGAAGGACGGGTCGGCAATTGAAGCCCAGACGCTGTTCAGTGATGCTGGGGCATTCTCAGTGGAACGAGGTCGGAATTTTTTAGAGTACAAACTGGCATGTGGAGCTATGATCCTCAATTCCAAGGTTGGGCCAGTTCTGGTCCACCCGAAGGTCCATGCCTACATCGGAGATATTCCGTCTGCCCTGTGCACGGGAGTGTCCGACTTGCGGAGGTACATGGAGAATGCCGGAAAAGCGCTCCTTGCTCGCCAGGTGGTGTTCTCGTGTTCTCGCTACCATCCAGCCTATTCAATGCTTTCCAAAGGTCACCGAGGTGAGGACAGCCTACCGATCGGCTTTCTTGACCTGATGGGAGGACAGTCATTCGAGGGCTTCTCCGTTTGTCGCGCCGACTTGGATACCTTTTGATCCTACGCGGCCCCATCCCCCTACCTTAGCCGACCATGCTCCTGGCCGTCGTGAACACCCTTCGCACCATCCTGGTGCTCTTGATCGTTTGGTGGATCCTGCGGTTCTTCATGCGCCGCGGACAGGAACGCAACGGCCCGGGAGGCGGCAACGCGGGAAGAAGGCGCAAGCGGGGCGAGGTGACCTTGGAGCACAGCGGCCAAGGCGACCGTCGGTCCGGAGGTAACGACGACATCATCGACGCAGAATTCGAGGAAGTACGCTGATCCAACCACCATGAGATCCATCGACCTTAAACGGTATTGGCCTATTGCCGCCATTCTTGCCGTGTTCTTCATGCTGAGCCTGGTGTACTTCAGCCCGGTGCTCGAAGGCAAACGCCTGGTGCAAGGCGATAAGCGCAACTGGCAGGGCATGGCGCAGGAGGTCCAGGAGTTCCGGGATGCTTATGGCGAGGAACCCCTGTGGACGGGCAGTATGTTCAGCGGCATGCCCGCGTATCAGATCAGCGTGATCTGGAGCAGCAACCTCCTGCAATACGCGGACAAGCTCTTCCATGGCTTTTTGCCGCGTCCGGCCAGCTTCCTCTTCCTCTATCTGGTGGGCATGTTCATCCTGCTCTGTTGCCTCAAGGTGGATCCCTGGCTGGCTCTGTTCGGCTCTGTTGCTTTCGCCTTTTCCTCGTATTTCTTCGTGATCCTGGAGGCCGGTCACAACAGCAAGGCCAATGCTATCGGCTACATGGCACCCACCCTGGGCGGCCTCTATCTCCTGTATCGCGGTCGAATGCTCCTGGGTGCGGCCTTGTTCGCGCTGTTCCTCGGGTTGGAGGTCGCCATGAACCACGTGCAGGTGACCTACTACCTGGGCATGGTCATGGTGCTTTTTGTCCTGGCCGAAGCCGTCAAAGCATTTCGCGAAGGCCAGGTGAAGGGCTTTGCGGTCCGCTCCGGTCTTGCCGCGGGTGCGACATTGTTGGCGTTGTCCTGCAACCTGGGCAACCTGTGGAGCACCTGGGAATACGGCAAGTACACGACGCGTGGACAGAGCGAGCTGACGATCCAAGCGGACGGAAGCAAGTCGGACGCGATCCGTACGAGCGGCCTGGACCGCGACTACGTGACGGATTGGAGCTACGGCAAGCAGGAGAGCTTCACCCTGCTGATACCCGATGCGAAAGGTGGTCCGACCGGAGCGATCGGCGCCGACACCGATGCCATGGCCAAGGCCGATCCGCGCTTCCGGCAGAACATCGGGCAGATGAACCGCTACTGGGGCGATCAGCGCTTCACTTCGGGTCCGGTGTACGTGGGCGCTGTCGTGGTCCTGCTGATGCTGCTCATGTTGGTCTGGAGCGAAACGCGTGCGCGGTGGTACGCTTTGGGTGCCCTGGGCCTGATCGCGGTCCTGTTGGCCATTGACCTACCAATGCTTGCAGGGTTGGTGGTCGTCGCCTACCTGATCGCGGGTCTGTTCCTGTGGAAGGAGCCGCTGCCCTATGCCCTGTTCGGTGGCCTGGTGCTCACCCTGTTGCTTTCCTGGGGACGCAACTACATGCCTTTGACCGACTTCTTTCTGGACCTGGTCCCTGGCTACAGCAAGTTCCGTGCGGTCACCATCATCCTGATCATCGTGGAACTGGCAGCGCCGGTCATGGCGGTGCTCTTCCTGGACAAGCTGATCAAACAGGGAGGTTGGGACAAGGCGCAGGAGAAACGCATGCTCATCACCTCCGGCGTGTTGGTCCTGCTCCTGGTCGCCATGGCGGCTTCGCCGGGGACCTTCTTCGATCTGATCAGCGATCAGGAACGGACATCCTTCAACCAGCAGGCCGACCAGAACGCCGGTGCCGAAGCACAGATCGTGGCTTTCGTGGAAGCCTTGAAAGAGGTACGTGCTTCCATCCTAACGGCAGATGCCATGCGGAGTCTGCTCTTTGTGCTGGTCGGTGCGGTATTGGTCTTCCTGTTCGGGCGTGGCAAGTTGAAGGCAACACCCTTCCTCTTGGCCTTGAGCGCGCTGGTGCTCATTGACCTGTGGACGGTGGACAAGCGCTACCTGAACAACGACAAGGAGCGCGGCCGTTACGTGCAGTGGGAGGACGATGATCAGGCCGATCGTCCGTTCGCACCGAATCCGGCGGACCTGGCCATCCTGCAACAGGAGGGTGGCCCCGAAGTAGAGGCGGGTGCTCAGGAGCGGCTGCAACGGATGAAGGAGCTTGCACCAGGCCGCGCGGGAAGGGGAGGGGACAAGGACCTGCAATTGGCCCGGTTCGCCAGTTTGCGTGAACAGTCCGATTATCGGGTCATCACCCTTCAGAACCCCTTCAACGACTCCCGGGTCAGTTACTTCCACAAGAGCATAGGGGGTTATCATGGTGCCAAGCTGAAGCGCTATCAGGAAGTGATCGAGTTCCACCTTTCCAAGGAATTGGCAGCTGTGCAGGCTGCGCTGCAGGGAGGGACTGACCTGCAACAACTGAACGACTTGCTGGCCAAGCAAAGCGTGCTGAACATGTTGAACGCACGCTACCTCATCTACTCGCCGGACCAAGCTCCGGTGCGCAACCTGAACGGCCTTGGCCCCGCCTGGTTCGTGGATGAGGTGAAATGGGTGAAGAACGCGGACGAAGAGATCCAGGCCCTGGACCGCACCGACCTTTCCCGTATTGCAGTGATCGATGAACGGTACAAAGGCCAACTGGATGGTAGCGCCGCTCGTCCGGATCCATCGGCTACGGTCACAATGGACCAGTACCGGACCAACGAGCTGACCTATACTGTGTCTTCCGCCCAGGGTGGAGTGGTCGTGTTCAGTGAGATCTGGTATGGACCGGATTGGAAAGTGACCGTCGACGGCCAGCCAGCGGAGCATGTGCGAGCGGACTACGTCCTGCGCGCCATGCAGGTGCCTGCCGGAACGCATACCGTGGTCTTCTCGATCGACAGCACACCGTTCCGTGTGGGTTCGCAGGTCTCGCTCGCGGGCTCCGCCTTGCTGCTGTTATTGGTGATCGCTGCCCTGGCACAGGCGGTCCTTCAGCGAGGTGTGGCGGAGGAATGAAGCGCGTGTTGATCATCACGTACTACTGGCCTCCCAATGGTGGGGCCGGGGTGCAGCGCTGGTTGAAGTTCGTCAAGTACCTGCCGCAGCACGGATGGCAGCCGGTGGTATACACGCCGGAGGACGCTGAGTTGATCGTCCTTGATCCGGATGGGGCCAGGGATGTCCCTAAAGAAGCCGAGGTGATCAAGCGTCCGATACGCGAGCCATACTCCCTGTACAAATGGATCACGGGAAGAAAAGGCGAGAAAGTGCATACCGGATTCCTCAGCGAAACGAAGGACCGAAGTAGTGTCCTGGACCGCTTGGCGGTATGGGTTCGTGGCAACCTGTTCATTCCCGATGCGCGGGTCGGTTGGGTACGCCCCTCCGTGCGTTTCCTGCAGGAATATCTGAAGGACCATCCGGTCGACCTGATCGTCAGTACCGGTCCACCGCACAGCATGCACTTGATCGCGATGGGGCTGAAGCGGCGCATGGAGCTGCCTTGGATCGCTGACTTCCGGGACCCGTGGACCAACATTGATTTCTACCATCAGCTCAAGCTTACGGCCCGCGCGGATGCGAAGCATAGGCAGTTGGAGCGGGATGTCCTGTCCGAAGCGGATCTCACCCTGTCCGTGGGGTGGTCCATGGGGGAGGAGTTGAAGGCTTTGGGCGCCCGGCGTGTTGAGGTGATCACCAATGGCTTCGATCCCGATGACCTGCCCGAGACCAGGGATCCGGCATCGGGCATTACACTGACCCACGTCGGTACGATGAACGCAGCACGGAACGCACCCGAACTGTGGCGGACGCTTTCGACCCTTTGCCAGCGCGACCCAGGCTTTGCGGCGGCATTTCGGCTGAGGCTGTTGGGCGCTGTGGATCACAGTGTCTTGCAGGGCATTGAAGATTCCGGTCTGGCCGGCCAGGTGGAACGCGTTCCTCACGTGGACCACCGGAAAGCCATGGAGGAGATGCAACGGGCGAGCGCCTTGTTGCTGGTGATCAACGATACGCCGAATGCCAAGGGCATCCTGACCAGCAAGCTCTTCGAATACCTGGCAACAGGGAAGCCGATGGTGGCGGTGGCTCCGAAAGATGGCGACGCGGCCCGCGTGCTGAAGACCACCTCGGCGCTGTTGGTGGATCACGGCGAGCTGGTTGATCCGGACACCCTGCTGGCCCAGCTGAAGGCCGCTCCGAGCGAAGCTGCCGCTGATCGCTACTCGCGCAAGGAATTGACCGGTCGTCTGGTGGAACTCATGAACGAACTGGCAGGGTGAAAGCGATCGATCCATACGGCCCCCTGGATGGATTGCGTGACCGCCTGACACACTTCTATTTCAACAAGTACATCCTGCCTTTGTGGGATGATCGGCGTTACCACATCTCCTATTCGTTCCGCTATAAGGCGCTCTGGTACCGGGTGTACAAGGTGGGCACCCGCAGCATCGATCAGCACTTCCGCGAGCATGGTGATGGGGGCGGATACATCTACGCATCGGCCATGCCGTACCGACCGCAGCGCTACGCGGACTGGTTCCGCTTCGCCTTCGTGCGGCATCCCGTCGATCGCCTGGTGAGCGCCTGGCGGAACAAAGTGCTGGAAAGCAACTACTTCGGATTCCCAGCGGATCAATTGCGGCATATGCGTCAACTCGAGGGTTTTGTCGGATGGTTGGAAGGCCTGGACGTGGAACGGTGCGACGAGCACCTGCGTGCACAACATGTGTCCATCGACATGGACCATGTGCAGTTCATCGGGCGATTCGAGCGCTTCGAAGAGGACATGCATCAGGTGGCCGACCGCATCGGGCTGTCTCTTGGCCGGGTTCACCATCGCAACCGGACCGGCGGGGGAGAGGAAGCCTTGGATCCCCGCCTCGCAGCGCGCATTGCGCAGGTCTATGCCGTGGACATGAAGCACTTCTATCCAGAGGCTTCTCCGGTGCCCTGAGGCTCATCGCCCGTCCCTTCGTTTACTTTCGCACCGATGGGGATCGTCGTTCGGCAGAGCGCCTGGAACTCCGTGTTGAGCTACGTCGGCGTCGTGCTCGGCTTCTTCAACATGGTGGTCCTGTTCCCCCATGTGCTGGAGGCTGATCAGTTCGGCCTGACGCGGGTGCTGGTCTCCATTGTGGTCATGGTGGCCCAGGTGGCGCAATTGGGCACCGAGAGCACCATGCTGCGCTTCTTCCCGTACTTCCGGGACCCGACCAATGCACACCGGGGTGCCTTGGGCATCGCCCTGAAGATCTCCACCATCGGCTTGTTGTTGGCTTCCCTGGTCCTGTGGATCATGGAGGACCATGTGGTGGCGTGGTTCAGTGACCAGAGCGGCATTCTGGCCGAGGCCTATCCCTACCTCTATCCGTTGCTGATCTCCGAGGTGTTCTTCATCGTGCTACGCGCCTATGCACGGTCTTTGCGTGAAAGCGTGGCACCGGTGCTTATCCGCGAAGTGCTTCTACGGATACTCCAATTGATCCTGATCCTCTCGTTCGGTGCGGGCCTGTTCTCTTTCGAGGTCTTTGTAGCGCTGTACGTTGGTACGTTCGTTCTGGTCACGGTCTTTCTGTTGGTCCATCTTGTTCGTCAAGGTCATTGGTCCCCAGGGCTCGATCGGCCCCTGCCACGCCGATCGCTACGACGCAGTGCCATGGCCTTTGGTACCTATACGATCGCTGCGGGCATGGCGAACATGGTGATGGGTAACCTGGACCAATTGATGGTGGGGGCCATGCTCACGGACGGTTTGAAGTATGTTGCATACTACGCGGTGGCGTACTACATCGGATCGGTGATCGCGGTCCCGGCGAGGGCCCTGGGACAGATCGCCTTCCCCCTGCTGGCGGATGCCTGGAAGCGCAAGGACCTGGCGACCATCGGTGATCTTTACCGTCGGTCCTCCTCGGGACAGTTCGTCGTTGGGGCGTATGGCTATCTGCTCGTGGTCAGTGGCTTGGGGGCATTCCTGGAACTGCTTCCTCCCGAGTATGCGCTAGGACGTCGGGTGATCCTGATCGTGGGTGCGGCACAGCTGTTCAGCATGAGCCTCGGCCTGAACGGAGGGATCATCAACATGTCCAAGCACTACCGCTTCGATGCATGGACGGGGTTCAGCCTCCTGCTCCTGAACGCCATGGCGAACTTCTTCCTGATCCGCAGCTATGGGTTCCTCGGGGCTGCCTGGGCCACCATGGGATCGCTGGTCGTGGTGAACCTCGTACGGATGATCTTCCTTGGCACACGCTTCGGGTTGTGGCCTTTCGAGCGAAGCATCCTCGTCGGTCTGCTTGCCTTCCTGAGCGGCTTGGTCCTTCTCTTCGTGCTGCCGGAGCTGGCGAACCCCTGGCTGGACATGATCCTTCGGGCTGGTGCGGTCTCCGTCCTGTTCGTTCCGGTCGTCCTCTATTTCCGCGTGAGCGCGGATCTCAATGCGCTTCTTGATCGAACATGGTCCACGTTGACGAGGCGGGCATGACCAAGGGCGACTTTCACAAGCTTCGGTGCCGCTGGGTGGACAAGGGAGATGCCACCTTCATCGCATCGGACCTCGATCTCCTGAGCGACCGGCTCACCGTGCAACGCGTGTCGTTCCGGGAACGGGGGGTGATGGCCGGGATCTGGTTGGTCCGGCAGTTCCTGTTCGGTTGGGTATCCGTGTTCAGGGCGGATGTGGTCGTCGTCCATTTCGGTGGTTGGCATGCGCTCCCGCATCTGTTCTGGGCGCGGGTGTTCCGGAAACGATCGCTGCTTTTCCTGCATGGTGTGGATTGCGTGGCCATCCCGGAGATCGGATATGGGAATTTCACCAAGGTGACCACCGCATGGGTCACTCGATCCTGCTTCCGCCTTGCCCGCGTGCTCGTGCCCGTGCATGCGAGCCTGGTGGAGCGAACGGATGCGTACACGCTTGGCGGATCGGGAAAGCAAGGTGTGAAGGTCCATGACCTGTCCTGCACAACACCGATCCAGGTCGTGCCACACGGATTCGATCCGTCGCGCTGGCCCCTTGGCGAAGGAGCCCGGAATGGCTTCGTGACCGTGGCGGTGGATGCATTCGGTACCCGGACCTTCCGCCTGAAAGGGATCGACCTCTTCATCGAAGCGGCTTCACACTTCCCGGATCATCCGTTCACCATCGTCGGAGCCTTGGAGCCGATCCCGACGGGTCTGCCCGTGAACGTAACGGTCCTTCCCTTGAGCGATCCCCGGGAACTTGCGTCCTTGTACCGCGGGTCGTTGGCCTATGTGCAACTTTCCTTGTCGGAGGGCTTTGGCTATGCCTTGGCCGAGGCCATGCTGAGCGGTTGCGTGCCGATCGTCTCCGCGGCTGGATCGCTTCCCGATGTGTCAGGCGGGTGTGGTCCGGTCGTGCGGGAACATGCCCCGCCAGCCGTGGTGGAGGCCATGCAGCGGGTCATCCAAGGAGCCTACGTCGGTGGTGGTGCACCACGTACGTCCATCGCTGCGCGATACCCGCTTGAGAGGCGCAAGCAGGCTTTGTCCAGGCTGTTATCGGGTCAGGTCCTTTTCGCGGACCCAGGTCTGGGTGCGGTATAGGAACAGCAGGTAGCCGCGGACCTTCAGCTTGCCATCCTCCGGCCATATCTTGCAGTCGTAGATCTTGCCGTTCTTGGGGTCCAGGATCTCGCCTTCCCACACATCATCATCCAGCACCAGGTCGTTGAAGACCTCCATCCCCACGACCTTCTGTCCCTTGCGGTGATCGCCGCACTCGGTACACACGGGATCGGGATCCTCGTCTGGTTCGCGGAACAACTTGATCACCCGCCCGTGCAGGCGACCGTTCTTTTCAGTGATCTCCATGATGCTGCGCTTCTTGCCGGTCTCATCATCGATGGTCACCCACTGACCGGTCACGGCGGACACCGCATCCCTAGGCGGTTGTGCGGCACAGCATGCAGTGACCGCAAGGAAAAGGAACAACGCAAGTTCTCGAAGCATGGTCTTAGAACGTTCGTCCGACACCGAACACATAACGGAACGCGAAATGGTCGCTTTCTGTTGCCGGCAAGGCCGAAATGAACAGGGGCATATCGAAGCGGATGGTGAACGGTTTCAGCTTATCCAAGGGTCCCCAGCGTTTGATGGTCAGGGCGGCACCGACACCGGCGTCGGCGCGTGGGGCAGCCATGCGGAAGCGCGTGGAACCGTTCTCCCGCACCTCACGGAAACCCATGCTTCCGACATCGCCGAAGAGGTAGGCGTCGAGATGCAACCAGGGTGCTGTCAGGCGCGGTCGCCACTTCACCAGGCCATCCAGGTCCAGTTCCGCGTTGATAGCTGCTCCGCTGTTGCCCCTGTACGTGTATACAACGGCACCGCTGGAGGTCTCCTCGGGAGCGAGGTAGCCCGCATAGCCCCGCAGGTTCAGCCCGCCGCTCTGTTGGAAGTTGGACAGGTCCGCCCCGAACGCACCGACCATCTCGTAGGGGACGAGACCAATGCTGCGTACGAACTTGTTCTCGACCAGGTTCATGGGAGCAAGGCCCGCCAGGTACAAGGACCCTTCCACGTCGCTTCCACCCGTGCCGTACTGCGCAATGCTCCGGATACGGAGCTGGAGACCCGCGATGGGTACTTTGTTCCAATTGGTGATACGCACATTGCTACCACTTGCCGAACCCACCATGCCTTGTCGCAACCGCAGTTCCACCACACCACGATCGGTGGCTTCGGAATAGGTGCGTTGGATGGTCAGATCGAGCAATCCCGACCAGGTGTTCAATGACCATTCCTCCGGGTACAAGAGATAGGTAAGGTCGCTGCTGTCCCTGCGGATGAAGTAGCGGATATCGGCAGCAACGCGGGTCCGACCGCTTTCGCTGCGCCATTCCATGCCGCCACCGTACAGTTCCAGACCATCCAGGTGCCGCGCCTGCACATGCACGCTGCTGCCTTTCAGGAGCCGCTCGGTACTGGTCTCGTATCGGAAATTGTAGCTGAAAGCATCGTAGCGCGTATCCACCCGACCATCGGGAAGGGACTGCACGAGCCCGGTGTTCAGCCAGGCCGTGAGCCACAGCTTGTGTTTGCGCTGCATGTAGTTCCCGTTCAGGTGCACACCAGCCTTGAGACCATCGAAGCCATTGTACCAGAGGTCGGGCCGCCCGAAAAGTTCATACTTCTTCCGGTCAGGACGAACGGACAGCAGGTGGTCGTAGGTCAATTCCACGGGTGGACGTGAGCGGTCGTTCAGCTTATAGGCATCGGCCAGGCGGTGCGTCGTGTCGATGGTGACCATGCGGATGCCCGACGGGATGTCCACTTTGGCCACATAGGTCCGTGCACGGTCGGCGCTGCCGATCCAGCGTGGCAGGATGGTCGCCTCGGTACGTTTCTCGAACCAGGTGTTCGGGATGTGAAAGTCGTGTCTGCTTCCGTCGCGCGCCTCCACCCGGAGGTCCAGGGGCATGTGCATATCACCCCTGCGGTGCAGGGTGATCTCCTGACCGCCATCCTGCCCCTTGTGCCGGATCCGGCCCACTGCGTAATCGATGCGGTGGTCGGTGGTGATCCACTGATCGAAGAACCAGTTCAGGTCCACACCGGTGGACCGGATGATGCTGTTGCGGAAGTCCTCCACGGTCGGATGCTTGATCTTCCACGCATCCACGTAGTTCTGCATGGCGGCCAGGAACAGCTCCTCACCGAGCACGTACTGCAGGTTGTAGAGCATGACCCCGGTCTTGTAGTACACGTGCCCGTAGCCCATGCCGCGACCTTGCACCAGGTCGAATTCATCGCTGTGTACGTCGATCGGTGGCAGTTCGTCGATCACGGCATCGCGCTGATAGCCGTAATACAGTTCGTCCTCGCGGGCCAACGGAGGCGTTCGGTATTTCGCCTCGTAAAAGTTGCCGGGAGGATCCACCACGAGCGTATCACCATCGATCGCCTCCAGCCCCCAGACCGTAAGGAACTGGGTGAAGCCTTCATCCAGCATGGCCCGATAGGTCTCGTTGTTCCCCAGCATGCCGAAGAACCAATTGTGGCCGACCTCATGGACCAGCAGCCCACGGTAGTCCGGGTCCTGACCGCTGTCCAAGGTGAGCATGGGGTATTCCATGCCATCACGGGCATCGGCAACGATCATCTTGGGGTAGGCATACATGCCGAAGTCGCGGCTGAAGACCTCGATGATCTTCGCGGTGTATTCCGCTGCGTTCTGCCAACCCGCCGCATGAGGCTCCTGGACCAGGGCCACGCACTTCACCCCGTTCCATTCGCTCACGCCGATGCGATAGGTGGGGTCGCAGGTGAAGGCGAAGTCGTGCACGTTCTCGGCATGGAAGCGCCACACCTTTCGTTCACCTTGAACATAGGGGGTGATGACCGTCACCGGCTCCGAGGGGTCCTTGTCCGTGAAATTGCGGATGTCCAGCCTACGAAGCAGTTCATCCGGCAGCACCTCCTCCGGGTTCTGCAGCCAACCAGTGGCGTCCATGACCTGGTCGTTCGGCAGGTCCAGCTCCACGTCGAAGGTGCCGAAATCGCCGTAGAACTCATGGCCGAAATGCTGGTCCGTATCCCAACCGGCATGGCGGTCATAAACACTGATACGTGGGTACCAATGGACACCATCGTAGTGCTTGAAGCCAGAACTGTTGAACAGCTTCATGCGTCGGCCCAGTCCCATGACGAAATGGGTCCTGAAGGTGACTTGGAACACGAGTTCGCTGTTCGGTGGAAGTGCGCGGGGCAGTGCGACCTTCACGATCGTATTGTCCTGTTCGAACGGGACCTCATTCCCGTTCACCTTCAGGGAGCCGATCGTGGTGCCTGCATTCCTCGGCTCCTTCCGAGGACGAGCGCCGTCCTTCATATACGAGCCGTCCTGATATGCTTCCTGGTACAGGTGGAAGAACACGTGATGCAGGCTGTCCGGTGAATTGTTCCAGTAGCGCAGTTCCATGGCCGCATCCAGCACGTCGCTATCCTCATCCAAGCGTCCTTGGATCGCATAGTGGACGTCCTGTTGCCAATACCCGGGGTAGGGGGGCGCGTTGTTCCAGTAATGGGGGTTGGCCGTGGTCCGGAACGAATTGGGCGGGTGCAATGGATCGAATTGTTGGGCTTCGACCCGAACGCAACCGAGGAAGCACAGGAAGACCAAGGCCAGGTACGGCTTCACGCTCCCAAAGTAGGGTTTAGTTCCGTCCAGAGGACCTCTCCGTGCGAAGGTGAAGGTGCCTGTCGTAGCGTGCCCGCGAGACGCTGATGTTCAACTCATATCCGAGCAGTACGGCGATCATGTTCATGTAGATCCACACCTGTACGGCCAGGATGGCCCCAATGGAGCCGTACAAAGCGTTGTAATTCGTGAAGTTGCTGAACACGAATGCGAGGACCTGGCTCAAGAGAACGATCAGCAGTACCGTGAGCAACGCTCCGGGCGTGAACAGTCGGAACCTGGTCGCGGAAGGATCACCGGCATGGTACAGCAGCGAAATGCTCAACAGGATCATGAAGACCGAGATGATCCACTGGGCTGCGACGAGGCCGAAGCTTTCCAGCCCATCCTGGATCAGGTCATGGGCTTTGAGCGCATCCAAGATGCTGCTGCTCACGGTCATCAGGGGGATGGCGACCACCAAGAGGATGCTGAGCGAGAAGAGAAGGCCAAGGCTCAGCAGGCGTTGCTTCACGGGACTGTGCCAGGTGGTCAGGTTGCTGCTTCCGCTGAAGCCCAGGAGGATCGCATTCACGCTGTTGCTGGCAAGGAACACCCCGACCAGAAAACTGACCGAGAGCAGGGTTCCGTGTTTTCGCACGACCAGGTCCTCCAGGGTCCCTTCCATGAAGCTGTATACTTCAACAGGAAGCATTTCCCGGAAGGACAGGAGGAGGTCGTTCTGAAGGTCCGGGATGGGGATATACGGGATCAAGGTCAACAGAACGATCACAGCAGGGAAGAACGCTGCAAAGACCTGGAATGCGATCGCACTGGCGCGGGTCAGGATATGACCCTCGAGCAAAGCCTTGAAGTAGAATCTGGATATGGCATAGATGTCGAAGCCGGCGAACCCGGGCAGGACGATGGCGCGCGACCATGCGATCAGGTTTCGGAAACCACGGGAGAACAGGACCTTGCGTTTGATCCGTTCCAACATGGGTTCACAAGGCTTTCAGGCTCATGTCGAGCACCGTTGCGGAATGGATGATGGCGCCTGATGATATGAAGTCCACTCCAGCCTCCGCATAGGCCCGTGCATTCTTCAGCGTAATGCCTCCGGATGCCTCGACCGGAAAGCGTTTGTCGATCCGATCCACGGCTTTGCGCACTTGGGCGGGTGTGAAATTGTCCAGCATGATCCTGTCCACCTCGCCATGCTTCAGCACCTGCTCGACTTCCCGCATGTTCCGCGTTTCGATCACCACGGGCAGTGCCAGCTTGTTCGCCTTCAGGTACCCACGGGCCGAAAGGATCGCCTGGGGGATGCCGCCGGCGAAGTCCACGTGGTTGTCCTTGATGAGCACCATGTCATACAATCCGAAGCGATGGTTCATTCCGCCTCCGATGCGCACCGCCCATTTTTCCATGCTGCGGAAGTTGGGGGTGGTCTTACGTGTATCAAGCACCTTGCATTTGGTGCCTTCGAGCAGTTCCACGAATTGTCGGGTCCGCGACGCGATCCCGCTCATGCGCTGCATGAAGTTCAAGAGCACCCGTTCCGCCACCAGCATCGAGCGGATGTTCCCGGTGATGGTGAAGGCGACATCACCTTTGACCACAGCCGCACCATCGCGGATCAGGGTGCGCATCCGTAGTCCTTTGTCCACATGCGAACAGATGAACTCGGCGAGCTCCACACCCGCCAGTACGCCGGGGGCGCGGATCAGCAGGTGCACCCCACCAGCGGCATCCGCAGGGATCGTGGCCTGGGTGGTGTGATCGCCGTTGCCCAGATCCTCCTCAAAGGCCATCCGGACGATCTCCTCGGTAGCCTCGGGCAGCATTTCAGCGGGACCCACTACTGGGCTCGATGCGCAATTGCTTCACCTGAAGGTCGGATCCCGTTCGCTTCAAGAAGAACGTTACGCGCATGGTCCGTTCAGCGCCTGTCAGGTTGCCGATATAGTAGCTGTCCCCCATTTTCGATACACCCTCGTGTTCCACTTCGAACGATCGGGGGTCCAGTTCCTCGAAAAAGCGGTCCAAGATCTGCTCCGCCTGCGCCTTGCTGTACACATCGCTGTTCTTTCCGACCGTGAGGTCGATGTTGGGGATGAAATGGGAGGAAAGCTCCTTCGCATTGCCCGTCTTCAGCGCCAGTACCACCTTGTCCTTGACATTGTCCTGGCCGAAGCCCACCAGATGCATTGAGAGGGACACGACCAACGTCCAGATCTTCCACATACGCTTGATCTTGCTTACTTGAGGCCAATTTCGCAAACATCGGGCCACTATTCCCAAAGACCGGCATGGAATTACGAACAGTCCTGCGCACATGAACCTCGACCTGATATGCGTGGGCAAGAACAGCCCGGGCCCGGTCGCTGAGGCGTTGGCGGAAATGCTGAAGCGTTTGGGTCATTCCGCATCGGTCAAGGTGGTCGTGGTGGCGGATATGGGCCGTTCGGACCGTTCGTCGGGTGTACGCAAGGAAGGTGAAAGGATCCTGACGTCGCTCAAGGAGGAAGGCAGGGTGGTGCTCCTGGATGAACGTGGCAGGAGCTTCACCTCCCAGGAGTTCGCACATCGGCTGGGCACTTGGCGGGATTCGAACGTACGTCGGGTCCAATTCATCATTGGTGGGGCTTTCGGAGTGAGCGAAGCGGTGCGCGAACGTGCCGATCTTGTCCTCGCCATGTCACGCATGACCTTCACGCACCAGATGGTCCGTCTGGTCCTGGTCGAGCAGCTTTACCGCGCCTTCAGCATCCTGGAAGGCCGCCCATACCATCATTGAACATGCTTTTCCCAGGCCCCCTTCATGCTGTCACCGATCTTGAACAGATCGAGCAACGCATTGATCGTTCGCTTGCCGAAGCGAAGCAGACGATCATCCTCGATCCGTCTTCGGAGCGTTTCATCGGAACCGCGGACAGCCATTTTTTTCTCCGGGTCCTTGGTCAGTGACGAGCGCCATCGGCCTACACTGAAGCCGGTGGTCTCCAACCATTTTTCCTCAAGGTCGACCCGCTTCGCGGCATCGCGTAAGGTGCGGGCCGTGAAATAGCTCAGGTGCTCCGGATAATGGACCACGTTCCATTTCCCTCTCCCCATCCATCGCCCAACACAGTCGAAGTTCGGTGTGGTGATATACATCAATCCTCCAAGCCTGAGCACCTGACGCATATGACGAAGTTCCTCGATCGGCCGCACCACATGCTCGATCACCTCGAACGAACAGACCACATCGAAATGGCCTTCGGGATACGCATTCGGATCGAGCGGCCCTTGATCGATCTTGATGCCTCGCTCACGGCAGGCATTCACCGCCAACTCCCCATACTCTGTGCCCTGCACTTCCCATCCCCGTTGAGCAGCCCGTTCCAGGAACAGGCCGGCGCCGCATCCCACATCCAACAGGCGGTTGTGTTTGCGGTACGGTTCGAAACGATCGAGCAGTTCATCGTAGCGCAGGGCGGTGACCGGTGAAAGCTCCTCATGCACGGGGTAGCTGGCATAGGCTTTCAACAATTCCTCCTCCGAAGGCCTGAGCGATGTATAGACGAATTGGCATCGATCACAGCGGACCAAATGATGAGCGGCATACCGCCGGAGAACCCGGTGCCCCGCGGAACCACATAACGGACAGTCGGCCTGCTTCCGGTCCATGGAGCGCGCTAAGATATCCGCGCACCGCCCATAGTGACCTTATGCGATCTTTGGATCCCGACCCATGGAGTTGATCCGGATATCGGATGTGAAGATCGCGTACTGGGAGTACGTGGTCGCTTTCGTCTATTTCATCGTTCTCTATGTGGTCTATGCCCGACAGAAGAACCTGCGGATCAAGGAGTCCCCTGAAT
>JAGQVN010000314.1 GCA_020437905.1 Flavobacteriales bacterium | reverse complement strand
GGTGACCTGATGCGGGCGAGGCTGATCCGCTAGCGACCCGATGAACGTTCCGGTCGGAACCGTTCAAGCAGGAACGTCGAATAGAATGAAGAAGCCCCCGCCGAACGGCGAGGGCTCTTATTCTTATCGGATAAGGCTTAGATCCCCAGGTTGTCCTTGAAGGCCCCGAACTCCAGGTCCTTCATCGCCTTGTCCTTCAGGCTTGGGTCCTTCTGAACGGCCAAGCCCAGGTTGTTGCGCACCATATCCCCATTGTTCTGGCGGGCACCGATGATGGCCATCAGGTAGTGGCCCATGGCCGTATCCTTGTCGTCGCTGGCCTCCAAGGCACGCTGAGCACCGCCGGCATCGCCACCCAGCAACTTGGCCAGGGCGCTGTTGAAGTCGTTCACGCCGGACATGTTGCTGTTGGCACTGCTGTAATTCCCGTTCATGATGTCCACGATGCCCATATTGTACTTGACCTCGGGGCCGGCTGCGGTGGCGGAGCGATAGTGTTCCATGGCCTTCTTGCGGTCGCCTTTCAGACGGGCCACCACGCCCAGGTTGTTCGTGCTAACCGGATTGTTCTGGATGCCGTTCGCCTTGTTGAATTGGGTCTCGGCATCTCCGAGCTTGTTCTGCATCATGTAGATGTAGCCGACGTTGTTGGCCCCCCGATAATCCTGCGGGAAGATCCGCTCGGCTTCCTTGTAGATGCGAAGCTGCTCGTTGATGTCATTGGTCAGGGTGGCGCTGAAAAGCAATTCCTCCACGTTCAAGGAATCCGGCATGGTCTTGCTCATGGCAATGAGCTGCTCATCCGTTTTGCCGATGCGCTCATAGTTCAGCTGCATCTCTGCCCTGCGCAGCTGCGGAAGGATGTCCTCCCGGATCTCCGTGTAGGTGGCGGCCATGTTCTTGATCTCCGACTCCCGCTTGTTCACGTCCGGGTACATCTCCAGCACGCGCAAGACCAGGTCCTTGTCGTTCAGCGAGCTGGCCTGCATGGCAGCCTTGAAGCCTTCCCAGTCCTCACCGCGGGCGTTCATGGTGAACATGGAGTCGCTCTTGCCCATGGCGTATTTGTTCCTGTTCAGCTCCCCTTTCAACCAGCGACCTGCTGCGGTGTGACGCTTCAGGGCCAGCCCCTCGTTCATCTGCACCTCGCCTTCCGGTGATGCATATCCATCGATCACCACTCCTTTCAGGACCACACTGGGGTTCTTCGCGTTCTGCTTCAGGAATGCCTGCATCGCCTTCACCTCCTCCTTGCGGGTCTCACCGTTCACCAGCTGGTCGCTGGCAACGAGGTACTGCAGGCGTAGGTCTTGGCTGTGTTGTGTGATCCGCTGAAAAGCATCCTTGCCCAGAAGCACTTTATCGTCGCTCTGAAGCAGGTAGGGCGTAGTGATCACACCATCCGTCAATTTCACCGGGTCGAACTCCTTTTCCTTCTTGCCCTGCTTCCCGAGGATCTTCACATAGAGCTCGCTTTGCTCCATGTCCGGCGTGTACGCCACCTTGTCGTTGTAATTGAAGTCCTTTCCCGACTCGTAAGGGATCACCGTGTAATTCCCAGCGGCACCCTCACCTTGGAAGCCGGCCATTTCCATCGGCGTTTCGCCAGCGGCATAGGTGATGGTGGGGGTCAGCTCGGCCTGGGCCTTCTTGTAGAAATACTTCCCCGGGAAATTTCCCCGGATGCTCACCGCCACGCTATCACCCTGAACGATCAGGGGATCGGGATCCACGGTATACTTGATGTTCTCGGCATACTTGCTCATTTTGCCGATACCACCGCAACCGGCGATGATCAAGGCTGCCAGGATCAGCCACGCGGAACTCCGCAATTGCCTGTTCTCCATGATGTTGTGCGTGCTAGTGTTGTTTCTTTCCGGCTGCAAACATAACCACACTTCCCCGCATGGCATGGGCGGTCTATCGCAATTGTCCACCGATCGCTGTGGAACGAAGGTCCAACGTGGATACGCGATCCACCAAGGGCGCTTCCAATGTATCGCATAACCGCTCGAACGCGGCTTGGTCATCGAGCAGGTCGATCTGCTGCACGTCCACCAGAAGCACCTGGGTGCCTTCGAGTTTCTGCAAATGATCGAAGTACAGGTCACGCAAGCGCTCCAGGTAGCCGGTGCTGATGGTCTGCTCATAACTGCGGCCTCGTTGCCGTATCCGCTCGCGGAGCTGTTCGATGCTCAAATGGAGGTAGACGATGACCTGCGGACGGGCCAGATCGGCATACATGATCTGGTAGAGGTCCCGGAACAATGCATTCTCCTCCGGGCCCAGCGTGGCCATGGCAAATACCAGGGATTTACCGATGGAGTAATCCGCTATGGTCCTTGGGGCGAACAGGTCCTGTTCGCTGACCCGCTTGAGCTGATGATAGCGTTGTGCCAGAAAGGATAACTCCACCGAGAACCCGTAACGTTCCGGTTCCTCATAGAAGCGCGGCAGGAAGGGATTGTCATCGAACTCCTCCAGCACAAGCCTCGCTCCCCAACGTTCGGCCAGGCGACGGGCCAAGGTGGTCTTCCCCGCACCAATGAGCCCCTCCACGGCCAGGTAATTACTGTGCATCACGGTCAACGAGGTCCAGCAATCCCAGGATGGTCTTGCCGGTAGGGGGATGGATACGAAGCGGTTCCAGATCGGCGAGCGGGGCAAGTGCAAAGCGGCGCACGGCCAGTCTCGGATGGGGTACGATCACCCGCTGCGTTCCACGCTCGTTCTTTCCCAGGAACAGGACATCGATATCCAGTGGACGCGGACCGTATCCTTCCTGCGGTCCACGCGATCGCCCCGCCTCGGACTCGATGCTCAACAGGCGATCCATCAGTTCGTCCGCATCCAACGCCGTGCGCACTTGCACCGCCCTGTTCAGGAAGGGACGATCACTGACAAATCCCCACGCTCGGGACCAATGATCGCGGCTGCGACCGACGATCCGACCGACCCGCCGCTCCAATGCCGCTTCCGCGATCCGGAATGTCGCCGGTGGATCGCCAATGTCGGCGCCGAGCAACAAGGTGATGGTACGCAGGCCCATGATGCGCAAAGGTATCCGGGCGAAGGCACCTTCCATCCTTGACGCCTGCCGCTGGTGTGATCATGAGGGCAGTGGGATTGGTCGGCGGCTAGTTTAGCCTCACCAACGAGCTAACACACATGGGACAGTTCCTCAAATTCGTATTCGCATCCATGATCGGCACCCTGCTGGTCGGCTTGGTACTGCTGGTCTTTCTTTTTGCTTCGATCGCCGCTGCGGGCGGAAGTTTCTCCCTGAGCAAGAAACCCACCAAGGTCGAGGAAGGTACGATCCTGCACCTGCGCCTGGACAAGCCGATCGTGGACCGAGGAGAGCAAAGCGAGTTCGACCTGGACTTCGGCCCGTTTCAGGGCATGGGACGCACCGGTCTGAACGATGTGCTTGCCGACCTTGACAAAGCCGCCAGGGACGAACGCGTGAAAGGCATCCTGCTGGAACTGACGACCATGGAGGTCGGTCTTGCCCAGGCCGAGGAGATCCGGAAGAAGATGCTGGAGTTCCGCGAAAAAAGCAGCAAACCCATCATCGCGTACAGCGAGTATTACACCCAGGGGACCTATTTCCTTGCCAGCGCCTCGGATGAGGTCTATGTCGCTCCCGAAGGAGGCTTGGATCTCCGCGGCCTGCGTACCGAACTGGCATTCCTGAAAGGCATGTTCGATAAGCTGGAGATCGATATCGAATTCATCAAAGGTTCGAACAACAAGTACAAGAGCTACGGAGAGACCTTCATCGAGGACAAGATGACCCCGGCGAACCACGAGCAGATCCAAGCCATGTTGACCAGCCTGTGGGACACCTACCTGGGCGCCATCCAGGAGCAACGGAACATCGATAAGGCGCGATTGAACACGTTCGCGGACAGCCTGATGATCCGCCATGCCGAAGATGCGGTGCGCCTGGGTCTGGCCGATGGCACCAAATACAAGGATGAGGTGATCGCCATCATGAAGGAGCGCTCGGGGCTGGAGGCCGATGAAGAGCTCGCCACCGTTTCGCTGGGTAAATATTCCCGTGCCATCGTATCCGGCGGGGATGTGGTCCGGGGCAAGGCCAGCGCCAAGCAGAAGATCGCGGTGGTCTACGCCGAAGGGGGTATCTCCAGCGGAAAGAGCGACGAGGATGTGATCGGCAGCGAGACCGTGAGCGAGGCGATCCGGGAAGCACGGGAGGACAGCACCATCAAGGCCATCGTGTTCCGGGTGAACAGCCCGGGGGGCAGCGGTTTGGCCAGCGATGTGATCTGGCGCGAGGTCCAACTGGCCACCGAAGTGAAGCCGGTGGTGGTGAGCATGGGCGATGTGGCGGCCAGCGGAGGGTATTACATCAGTTGTGCAGCGGACAAGATCTACGCCGACCCGATGACCATCACGGGCTCCATCGGGGTGTTCGGCATCATCCCGAACATGCAGGGATTCTTCAACAACAAACTGGGCGTGACCTTCGATGGGGACAAGACCAATACGTATGCCGACCTGTTCGACCTGACGCGCCCTCTGCGCCAGGATGAGCGCCAGATCATTCAGGAATACGTTGACGATTTCTATGAGGTATTCAAGCAGCGCGTGGCGGATGGCCGCAATATGAGCCTGGCCCAGGTCGATAGCGTGGGACGTGGGCGCGTATGGACCGGTGTGGATGCCAAGCGCCTGGGCCTTGTGGACGAATTGGGCGGGCTGGAAGAAGCCATCAAGGAAGCCGCCGCCATGGTGGACGCCGAGGAATACCGGGTGGTGGAGTACCCGGAAAGCAAGGATGTCTTCCTTCAGTTGTTGGGCGAGCTGAACGCCCAAGGACGGAGCTGGTTGATGGATGACGTGCTCGGCATCGATATGAACATGGTCGAGCACCTGCAGCGTGCCAAGGAGCTGCGGCGCATGAAGGGCATCCAGGCCCGGATGCCGTATGACATCGCCGTGTACTGAGCCCATGTGGCGCTGGTAATACGAAGGGGCCGCCTGCGAACAGGTGGCCCCTTCGGTTCCCTAACGATCATTCCAATGACCAAAACCTGAGGTAGTGTACGTGCTGCCCAGTGAAAAGTTGCAATACATAGCCACCTGGGACCAGCTCCGATACCGATATGGTGCGCATTCCGCTTGGAAGGCTCCCCTCCAGTTGGATCCGGCCTGATAGGTCCGCGACACGAAAATGGAGAGGATGCACAAATCCTGCTGATAGGCTTAGTTCATCGCTGCAAGGAACAGGATAGAGCGATATCTCTTCTTCATGCTCGTGTACGATCCCTGCCGGACCGGGGCTGATCAGAAAGGTGCCGGAGGATGCCTGAGCCCCTGCCGAAATGCCTCCTGCCAGGACATACCGTTCATTGTCCAGTTCACCGATGCCGCGCTGATCCATGACCGGAAGGGCGACCGTTGTGCTCGCGCATTGGTCTGTGAGGGGATCCAAGGTCCTCAAAAGCATGCTCGGCTGGACCACTGTGCCACCGTTGTATGCCAACGCATCATAATTGTAGCTCACCTCCGAGCCCCCGACCCAACGCGGGCGGCCCCATAGCGTAAATGCTGCCGTGCGATAGGATGGCGAAGGACAGGAGGAAACCAGGCTCCAGGTGATCTGCGCGGGGTCGTTCGGGTCGATGACCCCTTTGCGCACTTCGGAACGCGCAGGGAAGTTGAACCCGTTCGAGGCACCTCCGTGGTAGTAGATCGTGTCGCCAACAATGACCCCGGAAGCGCCGAATGACTTGAAGAAGTTCGTGTTCGGCAGGGCGGTGCCTGCCGTCCAGGTGTCCAGTGCCGGATCGTAGATCTGCACGGCGGTCACATTGGTCGTGTTGCTCCACCCTCCCACCACGTATATGAGGCTGTCCCGCCATACCCCCTGTACCTGATCGTCTATCGGCACCGGTAAGGGGGCCCCGTCCGACAGCCACGCATTGGAGGTCAGGTCCATTCGATGCACCCGATCGCTGCTGAGCTCGAACGGCGCACCGTTGAACACGTGGTACCCGCCGATCACGTACGCCACCCCTTGGACCACGCTGACCGCACTGGCGATCTTCCCCAGTGTATCAGGCAGATCCGGCAAGGCGCTCCATTGGTCCGTATCCACGTCGTACCGATAGCAATGTCGATGGATGGATGACATGTCCAGATCCGAACCGATACCACCGAAGGAGTACACGTACCATTCCCCATCCACCTCTGCCGCGCAGACGGCATTGTTCGCAACGGCTACAGGCATGTTCGCAAGGACCTGCACATGCCATTCTGTCTGGGCATGGAGAAGCGCTGCGACCAGGATATGCGCGAGCGTACAGCTGGTCCTCATGTCGCGATCTCAATATGATGGCCACTGTGGTTCCGCACGTTCAGCACCTGACCATCGCTCCAGATCAAGTACTGTCCCTTGATCCCTGCCAGGGTCCCCTTTACCACCTGCTGCTTCTCCAGCTTCACGTTCTGGACCTTTTCCGGGAACCGGATGACCGGATAATCCAGCTTGATCGGCAGCGCATCACCCTCCGCATAGCCCCCCATCTCGTAGGCCAGGGCTCCCATTGCCACCTCCCTTG
>JAGQVN010000313.1 GCA_020437905.1 Flavobacteriales bacterium | reverse complement strand
TCCAATACCGGTTCTGGCGGTATACCGCTGCTCAGTTCGGTCTGGGGTATCGTTTGGTCCTCCGAACGCGCTCCGGTCTGGGTACCGAGCTTACCGCACCGGTGTATATCCTCGGCCTCCGCTTCTTCTTCCGGGAAGCTCTGGAAGACCTGGACCGCTGATCGCAGCTACTTTTGCCAGGTCCATGAACGACGGGTTCGATGTACGCAAGGAGCAACAGGCCACTTCCGATCGGGAGTTGGAACAGGTTCTGCGCCCGAGACGCTTCGAAGAGTTCGCGGGTCAAAGGGCGGTGACCGACAACCTGAAGGTCTTCGTTCAAGCCGCCAGGAAACGCGAGGAAGCCCTTGATCATGTGCTGTTGCACGGTCCCCCAGGACTGGGCAAGACCACCTTGGCCAACATCATTGCTCAGGAAATGGGTGTGGGCATCCGCATCACGAGCGGACCGGTATTGGACAAACCGGCCGACCTGGCCGGGTTGCTCACCAACCTCGAGCCTCATGATGTGTTGTTCATCGACGAGATCCATCGGCTGACCCCGGTGATCGAGGAATACTTGTACAGTGCCATGGAGGACTATCGCATCGATCTGGTCATCGATGCAGGACCCAATGCGCGTACCGTCCAGATCGCCTTGAACCCGTTCACCTTGGTGGGGGCTACCACGCGCAGTGGGCTCTTGACGGCACCGCTCAGGGCCCGTTTCGGCATCAATAGTCGATTGGACTATTACGATTCTGCCACCTTGCAAGGTATCATCGAGCGCAGTTCCGGGCTGCTTTCGGTGCCGATCGAAGGCCCTGCTGCCATTGAGATAAGCCGGCGAAGCAGAGGTACCCCGAGGATCGCCAATGCGCTGTTGAGGCGTGTTCGCGACTTTGCACAGATCCAAGGGGACGGTACGATCGACCTGTCGATCGCCCAGCACGCGCTGAAGGCCCTCAATGTCGATGCCCATGGTCTGGATGACATGGACAACCGCATCCTCAGTGCCATCATCGACAAGTTCAAGGGAGGGCCCGTGGGGTTGAACACAGTGGCCACCGCGGTCGGGGAGGAGGCCGGGACGATCGAGGAGGTCTACGAGCCCTTCCTCATCATGGAGGGCTACCTGCAGCGAACGCCTCGGGGACGATTGGCCACGGAACGCGCATACAAGCACCTTGGGAGAGTTCCCCAGGGCAAGCCAGGCGACTTGTTCGGAACGGCCTAACTTGCTCCGTGCGCGACCTTCGCGAACGTTCGGATGGGATCAAGAAGAAGGCCCGGGAGCTGGGCTTTCTGGCATGTGGAGTGGCCAGGGCTGCTTACCTCGAGGAAGAGGCACCTCGATTGGAACGTTGGCTGCGCCAGGGCAAACAGGGGGCCATGGGCTACATGGAACGCCATTTCGACCTGCGGCTCGATCCGAGAAAGCTCGTCCCCGGTGCCCGCAGCGTGATCAGTCTCGCATACAACTACCACAACCCAACGCGGCAGGCCGACCCGGAGGCCCCCAAGATCAGCTCTTATGCCTACGGAAGGGACTACCACAAAGTGGTGAAGAAGCGTTTGGCACCATTGATCGGTCATATCCATGACAGCTACGGCTCGGTGACTTTGCGTGCATTCGTGGACAGCGCTCCAGTACTGGAAAAGGCTTGGGCAGAGCGCTCCGGGCTTGGCTGGCGTGGCAAGCATACCAATGTGATCCGGCAGGGCAACGGGAGCTGGTTCTTCCTGGCCGAGCTGATCACCGATCTGGAGCTGGAGCCCGACCCGCCGGCCATGGACCATTGTGGCAGTTGCCGCCGATGCATCGATGCATGTCCCACGGATGCCATCGAGCCGTACGGGGTCGATGGAAGCCGATGCATCAGCTACCTCACGATCGAACTGAAGGATGCGATCCCGGCAGAGTTCCAAGGGCGCATGGAAGGCTGGGCCTTTGGCTGTGATATCTGCCAGCAGGTTTGCCCGTGGAACCGGTTCGCCCAAACCCACAGTGAGCCCGAGTTCTCGCCCAGGTCGGAACTGCTCCAGCTAACCGCAGCGGAATGGCGGGATATGACCGAAGTGGTCTTTGAACGGGTCTTCCAAGGAAGTGCGGTCAAGCGTACGAAGTATGCTGGCCTGATCCGGAACGTCCGGTTCCTGGAAGAACGCTGATCCCGCGGCCACAGAACAGTGCGCTCAGCTTCGCATGGTGTTCTTGAACACCTCGAGGATCACATCCTTGTACATGTGGCCGAACGTGGCCAGGCACCACGCTTTCAAGACCAGTTGGTCGTGCTGGCCCAACCAACGCCGGGCTTTGATCAATTCCTTGGTGAACAGGCGGCGGTCGAAGCTCACCTTTTGGAGCACTTGCTTGCTGAACTCCATCATCTTCCTTCCTTGGTCCATCTCCTCGTTCAGATTATTCCGCGTTCAAAAGCGGACATGAAGATAATATGCATTGCAGGTCGTTCATGGGGATCGTGATGAACGGGTTTTCCACGATCCGATCAGGAACATGAACACGAACGAGGCTTGGCTTCGATCCGTATGTGGGTGAGGCAGGAACGTGTCCTAAGGGACGAACTTCCGCTCTGTGACCTGCATGACCTCTCGTGTCACATTATTGTACACGTATGCCACCAGCGAGCAATTGTCACCGACCCATCCGTTGTCCAGGGTATAAGAAGGGATCGGAACGGTCAAGGTGTCCCCGGGGAGGTTCGATCCGGTCAGTACCTCCTCGCCCCAGGTCGAATTGATCGCATCGCGGAGCACGTGCTTGTGCTCGTATGTGT
>JAGQVN010000312.1 GCA_020437905.1 Flavobacteriales bacterium | reverse complement strand
GGTCTGGACCTACCTGCTCACCTCGGCCGTCACTGTATCGGCCGTGGAGGAAAAAGACCCCAGGCAGCTGGGCGTCCGACCCAACCCCGCCCGCGATCGCGTGCGCATCCAACGCGCCGCTGCGCAGGGAGCGGCCACGTTGGATGTACTGGATGCCACAGGTAGGCTGCTCCGGCAGCTGCCCTTCCCCGGTGGTGCGTTGGAACTGGAGCTGAACGACCTGCCCACGGGCATGCTGCTGGTGGCCGTTACCGATGCGCAGGGGCGCAGCGTGGCGCGCTTGGTGGTGGAGCGGTGAAGGCTCCAAGCTTCCCTCATGATCGATCGATCGAGGGCACAAGGCCTTGTGTCATGCCGGGCGTGACCCGGCATCGCGCACCCGATCGGTCAGCGTTCCACCACACGCACGGAAATTGGGCGATCTCCACCCTCCGCTACCTTCACCTGCCCATGGTCCACATCCAGACCGACCGCCTGAACATCCGCGATATTGAAGCAAGCGATGTGGAGGGGATCTTCGTCTTGGACTCCGACCCGGAGGTGCTGCGCTATATCGGCACACCGGTGATGACGCAACGCGCGCAAGCCGAGCAGGTGATCGCCCATATTCGCAGGCAGTATCAGAAGAACGGCATCGGCAGGTGGGCGATGGAACTACGGTCCACCGGGGAGTTCATCGGTTGGACCGGCCTGAAGTGGGAGCAGGACATCCGCCCCTTCCCCTACTACGACCTGGGCTATCGGCTGATCCGGAAATACTGGGGACAGGGCTACGCCACCGAATCGGCACGCGCCAGCCTGAGGCATGGCTTCGAGGTGCTCGGATACCCGGAGATCTGCGCGGCTGCCGAAGCGGACAACCTGGCCTCCAACCGCATACTCCGGAAGATCGGGATGAAGCAGGGCGAGCCCTTCACTTTCGAAGGGAAGGTGTGCAATTGGTATGCGTTGAAAAAGGAGGAGGCGTAGAATGTGGGCAATGAGGGGAATGAGGACAATGAGGAGAATAAGGGGCCTGGTCGCATCCCGGGTCGCGAGCGGAAGGGTGGTCCAGCGGATCCAGGAAGTACCAAGCAGGGAGGAACGATGATGTCCAGGGAACCAAGCAATGAACTCCAGCGACTGGCCAAGTGGGCAGGATGGTCCTACCTGCTGATCATCATCACTTCAATACTGAGCCTGGTGGTGCTGGGTGGGCGGTACACGGTGATGGGTGACAGTGCGGCATCCGTCGTGAAAATGTTCGAGCATCCCGGCTTCGTCCGGGCGAACGCGGTGTACGAGGTGCTGATGTTCTCTGCCGTGATCGTCCTTGCGGTCCTGTTGTTCCAGCTCACCGCGCATCTCAACGCCACTATCGCGCGGATCGCTCTGATGCTACGTGTCGCCGAAGCCCTGCTGGGCTATCTGGGCGTGATCCTGACGCTCGGCATCCTGTACAGCGCATGGGATGGAAGCCCTGACAACGGGGTCGGTGCACTGCCGGTCCTGCTGTACGATCTGAAGGACCTGACCTACAAGGTGCTCATGGTCTGCATCAGCCTGGGAACCATCCTCTTCCTGTTCGTGTTCCACCGTGCACGGTTCCTGCCACACTGGTTGACCATCTGGGGCATGCTCGCCTTTGCCCTGATGTTCGTTTCCAGTCCCATGCAAATACTGGGACTGAAGGCCGGGGTCATCGTGAACGGGATCGCCGCGGTGCTCACCATTTCCTTCGAAGTGGTCATCGGAGCGTGGCTGATCGTGAAGGGAGTGGACACAGGAGCCGTCACGGACCGTGGGATCAGCCGATCCAAGGAACGCTGAGCCTTCCGACCGGAAAGGCCCTGCTGCCTACTCTTTGAGCACGCGGCCTGCGGCTATCACGCGCCCATCTTCCACCAGGCGAAGATGATAAAGGCCAGTGGCCAGCCCATGTACGGAAATGGTCGTGGTCCCCCTCCCCAGCCGTTCGGTTCGGACCAGCCGGCCTTCGGAAGAGAAGATCTCCAAGGTC
>JAGQVN010000311.1 GCA_020437905.1 Flavobacteriales bacterium | reverse complement strand
GCGCGTTACGATCACGCCCTGCAGCCGCTGTCGCTGGAAGGATCGCCCTACACCGATGAGGAGCTGCTGGTCCGCTATTACCATGTGGACAACGAGATCACGCTTTCCCAGCTTGTCCTATCCGGCGGTCTGCGCTACATCCTGAAGTACCACAAGAAGAACCGCTTCCACTGATGGACAGGCGCTGGACCGCTTCGTTGGTGATCGCTTTCGGCCTGTATGGCTGCACCGCGGAAACGCCTTTGGAACCGCTTCCCGTGGATGAACTGCTCACCTACGAGGAGGTCACAGTGGACGTGCGCGAGGCGCAGGGTCGGGATGGACAGTGGTTGTTGTGTCGTCGCGTACCGACGGACCCGTTCCTGGACCATGCCCGCTTCCTGGCGGGTGATGGCACGTTGGGGCCGCGGATCGACTTCGATGCCCTGCCGCGTCTGGTGGAGAACGTCCAATTCAATGAGGAGGACATCTGGATCACGGAGCTGTTGCCGCTTGGGGATGGCGGTGTGGTATTGCTGGGCATGGGGATCCAACGCGATCTGGAGGATCGCCTGCACCTGGTGATGTACCAACTCAATGCATCGCTCGGCCTGGTCGGTGCTCCCTTGCGACGTTTCGTGCGTTCCCGGGTCGACCTGGGTATCCGTGATGACATCGATCGGGCCTATGATGCGAAAGCATTGGGCTGCTTCCTTGGCAGCAACGCGCAACAGGTGGCCGCGGTCGTGCGCTCGAACTCCAACGGTCTGGCGGAGCGGCGCCTCTTCGTCTTGCCCAGGACTTCGGCGAGCAGTCTGGCGACCTCCGTGGCGATCCCTTTCGCGGATACGGATCACGACCTGCAGTTCATGCTCACCGATCCATCGGCCCCGGATCACGTGTGGCTCGGGCTGGACACGACCGGTGCGGGTGCCGGAACAGCGCTGCTGGTCCAGCGCATCGACCTTTCGCAGCAGGTCCCCCTGGTTGTGGACCAGGGGATCGCGCAAGCGCGGAACACCCAGGTCAATGATGCCGTGGCCAAGGGATCGGGGCTGGTGCTGGTGGGGCATGCGGAACCGGACCAGGCGGGACAATTGCGCCCGTTCATGGCCTCGTTGTCATCAGCAGGCAGCATTGATGTGGCGCTCACCTTCCTGGAGATCGAAACCGAACGGTCGGTCTGTGCCTATGCCGTGGATGCTACGGTGGAACCCGCCTGGGTGGGCCTCAGTCTCTACGAACAGGCCATCATGACGGATGAATTACGGAGGGAGGACCTCTTCGGCGATCTGCGTGTTTGCCGGGTCACCACGAACGGTGGTATTTCGGACGAGCGCACCCTCATCCCGGGACAGGGGCTTCGTCCGCTGGCGATCCACGAGCGGGGAGGCGAGGCCTGGGTGATCGGTGTGCTGCATCCGTTCTTGAACGTGGATCTGCTGCACAGTTTCTCGATCACGTCCTCTGCCCCTTGACTCGAGCTGGCGGCATACTGATCCTGGTAGCGACCGGTTCGTTCGTGACGACGTTGAGCGTTGGTCAGTCCTTTACGCCATTCGACGGACCGGACCAGGTGATCTGTACCAATTGTCCGTTCCCCTTGGTGGCCGACCTGAACAGCGATGGGATCATGGACCTGATCTTCGCTGACCCGAGCGATCCGACCATTTCATGGATGGAGGGCGCTGGTGACGGGACTTTCCAGCCTGCCTCCACGATCGGAGCGAATGTGCTCGCATTGCAGTACGAACTGGTCGGTGATGCGGATGATGATGGGGACCTCGATCTGGTCGGGGCCAACCCCAACTCCGGTATCGTTGCCGTTCAGCGATGGATGGGCGCAAGCTTCGCGATGGAACTTTTGGATACGGTCCCCCCGTTCACCACGGCCTTGCGGCAGTTGGACCAGTTCGTCGATCTGGATGGTGACGGGTTTCTGGACATTTTGGGCCTGTTCTACCAGGACCCACAGGACAATCGATGGTATCGGGCCCGCGGGGATGGGACGTATGAGCCGAAGGACTTCCCGGGTTGGTGCAGTTCCTATTCCGGGGACTTTGAAGCGCTCGACGTGGATGGGGATGGTGATCAGGACCTGGTGGCCTGCTCATATGGCCAACTTCGCCTGTACGTGCAATGGAACTTGGGTAGAGGGCCGGAGGGACCCTTCACCGTCGCCTCGACCCCTTTGCAGCCGGGCCCTCCGGGTGCGCGAATGCTGAATGCAGCGGACCTGAACGGAGATGCCAGTATGGACCTGGTGGTCGGTGGTCGTGCAGCTTATGCAAGTGGGACAGGGATCTTTGAACCCGAATTGCAGACCGCGAACTCGCGCTTTCAATCCGTGGCGCAGATCAATTGCAGCTATCAGCAGGAAGCCGTGATGAGCGATACATGGAACTTCGGGGTTCTGGTGAACTCCTTCTCCGGATTGAACACGTGGACCGTTCAGAATATCGGTTCCCAGCTTCGCACGAAAGCCACCGACATCGATGGGGATGGTTTGGCTGACCTGATCCTGGGTCCAAACGGAGGGCAGGGGGTGGTTGCGTGGCGCCGGAACCCGTACGGTGAACAAGTGACCTCCCTTGATCTGGATTCACTGGGTTTCGGCACTGACACGATCCCGGGCGATACGGTCTTTCTCCTGACCGGAGGGCATCCTACTGCAGGTGGTGGCTTTTACTCAGGGCAAGGGGTCTTCAACGATTCGCTCTATTCCGGGCTGGCTGGTCCGGGTTGGGTCACG
>JAGQVN010000310.1 GCA_020437905.1 Flavobacteriales bacterium | reverse complement strand
TCACGTTGTACACGCCATCGGTCAGCGGCAGCGTGAACCAGTTCAGCAGGCAGGCGTAGCTCGGGCGGGCGATGGTCCGCAAGGGCACCGTACCGGCAGTGACCCCTTCGAAGCGGAAGCGGTACTGGGTACCTCCGACCACCGGCGTGGCGAAGACCTTGTCCGACCCACCGAAGGACTTGACCACGTCGCAGCTGTGCGCAGGTGCGCCAGGCACGTCGTACAGACCGGTGCAACCAGGCACCTGGTTCGGGTCCAGACCCATCTCGCAACCGGTGCTCCAGTTGTTGTTGGGGAAGCCACTGCCATCGTCCACGCGAACGCGGGCGAAGTACTTCAAGCCTGGCAACAGCGGGCTGGTCTGCATCTCGCTGAAGCGGACCCAGTTGCGCGGCACGGCGATCCGGCGCACGAAACCGGCATCCGGACGGCTGAACTCGAACTGGTAGTTGCTGATGCCGTTCACCGCATGGCAATACACCTTGTTCAACAGGTTGTTGGTGAAGATGTCGCACTCGGTGGGCTCGATGAAGGCCGGGCCCGGAGGCAGTTGGAAGGGCTGTCCGAAGGTGTACACCGAAGGCGTCTGCGGGGCGAAGGTCGGCACCGAGAAACCATCGATGGTACCATCGAAATCGCTGCCGATCAGGGTGCCACCGTTATCGGCGATCAACCTCCAGCTTCCGTCCCCGTTACCCGTTCCGCTCAGACCATCACCCAGGAAGTCCGAGAGCAGGAAGGTGAAATTCGGACCGTTCAGGGTGGACAGGCACAGCAGCACGGTCTGGGTCACGTTCGGCAGGTAACCACCGGCAGGACCATCGGGGATCCCGGTACCATCGCTGAAGGCCACCAGGTTGAAGCTCTGGTCGTAGATCTCCCAGAACAGGCCGCTCGGATCGTTGTCGGTCGAGATCTCCACGAACACGGACTGTCCGGAAACGTCCACACCGGTAACGCTCTGTGCGTCGTCGGTCGGGATCTCATCGGGCTGTCCGTTCGGGTTCGCGGTGCTCACGTTGAAGGTCTGCACACCGAAGGGTGACAGGAAGGCGGGCAACAGGACCACTTCGCTTTCGCCGTAGGCCAGGTCACCGGTCCAGTTGAACACCTGCGGATTGCTGCCGCTGGCGTCATACAGAATATCCACCGAGGTCAGGTTGTTCTCCCCTTTGTTGGTCAGCACGATCTCTGGAGCGATGAACTGCGAACAGAGGATGGTATCCTGCTGCGGCTTGTTCACGGCCGTGATCTGAGCATCATTCAGTCCAGGGTGTTTCACCGTGACCCGGAAGTCACCTTCCAGACCGGTATCACCGGCGTTGTGCACGTACAACAGGTAGTCCGTGCCCGTGGCCAGACCCGTGACCAGGTTGTCGTAACCTGCTCCATCCAGCACACACAGCTCCTCGCCGTTCGCACCCAGGCCGCCGTTGCAGCCGCCTGAGAACAGGGTGTAGTTCATGCGGGTCATGGTCAGCGTGCCATCCTCATCCACGGTCTCCAGATCGAAGATGTGGAAGCTGTTGACACCCGTGTTGAACTCGTACCAGACCCCCTGGTTGTTCAGGGTGGGCTGGCAGCTGGTGAACTCATCGTTGTGGGCACAGGAGTTGTCACCGCTCGTGGCGATCGGTGAAACGCCGTCATCCAGATAACTGGTCAGGACTGTCGCATTGCCGCAATCATCATTGACCGGGCGCACGCACTCCTGAGCACAGTTGATGTTCAGCTCGAAGGATCCCGTTTGGAACCCATCCGGGCTGTGTACCGCGATCAGGTAAGTCTCGTTGGCCAGTGCCGTGAACTCGAACTGCGTCGGGGTGGTGCAGGCCACTTCGCCTTTGTCATCACCCAGCACATAACACGTCAACGTATTGCAGTCGACTCCGGTATACACCGAAAGACGTGTGTCAAATGCCGTGTTCACCCCACAGGTGCTCAGCACGATGTTCTCGTTCTGGGCTCCAGCTGTGTAGCTGTACCACAAGCTTCCTCCGCTGCCAGGCGTGCTGAACTCGCAGCCACCGACCGGCAGGCTCGGGAAGATGTTGTCCGTGCTGGCGACCACTTGACCGGGGCATACCAATGGCTCGGCCGTACACGCGGTCAGGTTCGTAGGACAGGCAATGCTCGGGGCGGTTGCCGTGATATTGAGCGTGTACAGCCCGTCCGCACCACCGACCGTGCTGGGCCACCAGATCACCGGATAGTAATAGGTACCCGGGACCAACGTGCCCATCTGCAGCGTGGCGTTCGGAGCACAGGTGGTGAAGTCCGTACCGGTGGAGTTGATGAACGTGGTGCCACAATCGGCATACATGTTCTGGAACAGCACACCGGTACCATCCGGGGAACCGCAGTAGTCCAGCTTGATGTCCGCACACTCCGTCAGTTCGAAGCTGTGCCACACCCAACCCGAAGCGTCGTTGCCATCGCCCAGTGCACCCCATCCAATGGTATTCAGGATGCTGCCATCCTTGGTGGCATTGGTCCGATCACCCGCGAAATTGAGCACTCCGCCAACACCGATGGTCGGTGCAGGAGGCAGGGACATGCACAGGTCATTGCTCGGCATGGCCGATGGGGTGAAGGAAAGGTCCCAATCGAAGCCGTTCGGGTTCCAACGATCATCCCACTCAATGTAGTAGGTCGTCCCGCTGTATCCAGAGAAGATATACGTGGAACCGAAGTTCGGGGTCGTGCACTGGTCGTCATCCGCACCATAGGCCTCCAGAGCACCGCAAGTGCCTTCATGGATGGTCACGAAGGTATCGTCGCTCGTGGTGTTCGGCGGGTTGCAGGCGCTCACCACCACCTGACCATCAGCGGGCAGGGTGAAGGTGAACCAGCGCGCATTGGTCGGTACCACGCTGATGAGGGCACCGCTCGCTCCAGCTCCGCATGACATCGGAGCGCAGGTGTTCGTACCGATAACGGCAGGCTGTGCGGTCGCGCACACACCACCGCAACAGTCCACGAACGGACCAAAGGAGGCGGCGCAAAGCGAATTGGATGCGTTCACCACCTGCAGCGAGACAACCGTGCCGCTGGTGAAGGTCGGTGAGCTCCATGGGCCGGTCCCGAAGGGTCCGACGGTCACGGGGCCCATGCCATCGTCATACACGATGTTGGCCTGTCCACCGGTACCGGCATCCAGGATGTTCACGTCGATCGTGAAAGTCCCGGCACCGCAGTTCTCATTGATGGTCGCGTTCGCGATCGGCACGCAGCCGGGCGGCACGAGCACGGGGATCAGGCACCAGTCGTTCCAGGTACCGCCATCGCCACCGGCGTTGTCGGTCACGGTCATGGTCCAATCACCGGCAAAGGTCTCCCCGTCAAAGGCGGACAAGGCGTTCGAGGGCATTTCGAACACAGCGAGCGGCGGGCAGTTGCTGCCGGCGCCATTGGCGGATTCGTCATCCCATTCGATATCCATGTTGTCCACGCTACCGCAGAGCTGATCGCGGATCTGCACCACCGTACCGTTCGGGCTTTCCAGGGTGATCGACAGGTCACCGATCCAAGTATGCGTCACATTGAAGTAGACGTTCAGGTCGGCGATGATCTCACCCGGAGCCGTGGTCGCATTGATCACGTCCGTGTAAGAAACACCACCCGTGGTGGTGATCGTGATGCCAGGGCTGCTGGAGTAAGGTCCGCAAAGCACGCCCGGAGCGCAAGGCAGGGCGAAAGTCTCGGTGCCCACGTTGATGTTGCAGTCATTGTCCTGGTTGTGTACCAGAGATACCTCGACCACATCACCACTGTTGAAGGTCCCCAGGTTGTACACCTGGATCGCGCTCACGTTGTTCGCGGCCACCGTCGGGGTGCCTGCGTTCACCGTGATCACCAGGTCCACGTTCGTGGCATCACCGATCGAGGTCACATCGCACAGCACATCGAAGGTGCCGGTGTTGCAATCCACGTTGCCGATGCTGGAGGTGGCCGCAGGGAAGTCGCAGGCCACGAAGTAGAGCGTCGGGATCAAGCACCAGTTGTTCAGGACACCGTCATCCCCGCCCACGTTATCCGTAATGGACAGGGTCCAGTCCCCCTGGAAGACCTTGTTGTCAAAGTCGGCCAGGGACCCTACCGGCAGGAAGTATCCCGTGGAAGGCGTGGCACAGACCCAGGCCGATCCTTCGTCGTCGATCTCTGCATCGATGTTATCAAAGCTGCCACAACCACCTTGGTCATCGAAGAGGGTGACCGTCGTGCCATCAGGACCTTCCAAGGTGATCGTCATGTCTCCGATCCAGGAGTGCGTGATGTCGAGGTAAACATTCAGATCGCTCACCACACCACCCGGAACAGGTCCCGTGCTGATCACATCGGTGATCGTCGTGTTGGAAATGATGGGCGTACCCGGAGTGCTGGAATAGGAACCGCAGTTGAAGCCCGGAGGCGGGTTGCTGAAGAGCGGACCCACCGGGGCGCTTAAACCGTCCACGCCACAATCGGCGTAGAGGTAGTACTCATAGCTCTGTGTGCCGGGGTCGAACCCTCCACCGGTCAGAGTGAATGGGCTTGCCAGGGCCGGCACCTGCGTACCAGTACCCGGCGTGAAGCTCGGGGCACCGTATTCGATCACCCAAGCCGTTTCCGCACAACCGGTGGTCCAGCTGAAGTCCACACTGGTGCCGGTGTTGTTTGAATTGGCGAAGTTCGTTGGCTCCGGACAGGGCGGCGGAGGGAGGATGTTCACATCGTAATCCTCGGTCTCACCCCAGCCTTCTTCATTGCAAGGATCGATCGCCAAGGGGTTTGCCGGCGACTGCCATACGTCCCTGACCCGCATCCGGTGGACACCGGGTAAGGGGTTGCAAGGAATGACGAGCGGAAATTGCACGGAGCTGTTCGCACCAGGAATGGCACCTGCACCGATCCGCTCACCTGGTGTATCGAATACACCATTATCATCAAAGTCGATCCACACTGCAATGCTCTGACCCGCAAAAGAACCGTTGGACACCTCGATCGTGTAAGAGGTTCCAGCGACCAGGTCGCCAGTATGGTTCGGCAAGGTGTTGAAGTACGTGTAGGCCGGGTTCACCGGAGCCGTTCCGGAATTGTTCGACAAGGTGGTCCCCAGGATCTCGACGTTGCTGATCAGGTCACCGTCGGTCTTACCCGTGGTATAGGTCGGCACGCACAGGCAGTTGGCATAGCTGTCCTGTACCACTTGCAGCGGCGTGCTGCTGCCGGTGCCTCCACCGGGCTCGGTGCAGGTCACATCGCAGTAGTACCAACTGGTCTCGGTCTGGGTGGTGTTCCATGTCGCCTGGTTCGGACCTGCCGGGGTGTAGGTCACCCCATCGGTGCTCACATACCACTGATAGGAAATGGCGCTTTCCGTCGGAGGGAATTCCAAGCCAAGGGCCACCACATCATCCCCGCACACAGGGCCAGCGGTACCCGTGGTCAAGCCGGGAACAGGAGAACCCGTACAGGCCGGGGGAAGGAACAACTCGGGGATCAAGCACCAGGTGTTCCAGGTACCTCCATCGCCGCCGGCCACGTCCGTAATGGTCATGGTCCAGGTCCCTTCGAAGTTCTCCCCATCGAATGCGGAGAGCGGGTTGGTGGGCGTGAAGTAGCCATTGTTCCCGAGGTCAATGCACGGGACCGGGCCGGCAGCTTCATCATCCAACTCAGCATTCATGTTATCCACGTTGCCACAGGCGTCGAAGATGGTCACCACGGTGCCCAACGGACTTTCCAACTCGATCGTCAGGTCACCCATCCACGTGTGGGTGATGTCCAAGTAGACGTTCAGGTCCGTGAGGACCTCGCCAGAGAGACCGGATACAACGATCTGGTCCGTATAAGAAACACCGCCGGTGGTGGTGATGGTGGTGCCTGGAGAACTGGACCAGGGAACTGTACAGTTCGCACCCGGTGCAGGTAGCGCCTCAACAAAAAGAACCGTGCTTGCGGTGGTTCCTCCACCGGGCTCGGTGCAGGTCACGTCGCAATAGAACCAAGAATCTACACTAACAGTGGGGTTGTAGGTTGCCAGGCCACCGCCCACGGGGTTGAAGGTGACGTTGTCCGTGCTTTCATACCACTGATAGGTAACTCCTGTTCCACCTGTGGCATTCTGCAGACCCAGGTTGGCCACGCTTCCTGCCAGCACCGAACTTGGTCCGGTGGTGGCACCAGGAGCAGGAACAGCTGAACAGGGGGCCGGGATCGTGTAATTGATCTCCAACTGTGGCTGCTCAGCCAAAACCGCGCCGTAGCCACGGATGTTATACAAGTTGGTCGAGCCACGCACAAAGCCAAGGTTCATCTGCGCCCCCAGATTGCTCTGGATGAAGGCTATCCCAGCGGCATTGAACGCTTTCACTTGTATCGCTGCAGCTGTCCAACTTGAGGCATTGAAGGTGGAGCCGGACAGGCAATTGGTGTACAGCGTAGCACCCGGAGTCACCGCCGGGTCACCAAGGAACCCGTAGATGTTGTTCGTAGCACTTGATAGGGTGCTGGCGAATGTGGTGAACCGCAACGTCACACTGTTGACGATCGCTCCAGCGGGGACCACCGAGAGGTCGAAGCGCGCGAAACCGCGATTTTGACCGGTCGCTGTACTGATATTGATCATATCCCCGTCGTTGGTCACACCTGCTGCATTTACCGAACCGGTTTGCAGGGGACCCGAATTCGCATAGACCGTTATGGTCTGCGCACTCAGCGAGGACGAAGCCATCGTAAACACGGCAAAGGCCAAGCCTCGCACGAGTTTCGGTATGGACCATCGCCCTCGATGCATGGTAGAACTTCTCATGTCATCAAGGTTTTGGTTAGAAAGAAAGATCGGACCAGAGGTCATCGGAACGATCCGAAAGTACAGATCTCTTTCCATAGCAGTCAAGGAAAATAAAGTTTTCCACAAGAGGCAACCCCGAACTACACCGTTCGACTGTACGCGTCTACGAACCTTCCCAAGGGATCGACAAGGGCCAAGGGAAAGGCGCTCAATACCCATCCTCCTATCTTGGCGGCATGTCGGAAAAGCGCCCTGCACCCAGCCTGCTTCAGGCATTGCTGCCCTTGCTGGTCCTGATCGGACTGCTGGCCTACAACGTGGTGGTGTTCGGGGATGCGGGATTGTCCGGACCGAACCAGTTGGCGCTGCTGTTCGCCGCAGCGGTGGCCCTTGTGGTGGGGATCTTCAACGGACAGCGCTACGATGATCTGCTGGTGCATGTCGTGCAGAGCATCAACGTGGCGTTGCCGGCCATCCTTATTCTGCTGCTCATTGGTGCCCTGGCGGGAACCTGGATGATCGGTGGCGTCGTACCCACCATGATCGACCATGGCCTGCGCCTGTTGTCGCCGAAGATCTTTCTGGTGGCGGCCTGCATCGTGTGTGCGATCGTATCGGTGGCCACCGGCAGCTCCTGGACCACGGCGGCCACGGTGGGCATCGCGCTCATCGGGGTCGGCAAAGCCCTGGGTTTTCACGAAGGGCTCGTCGCCGGTGCGGTGATCAGCGGAGCCTATTTCGGGGATAAGATCAGCCCCTTGAGCGATACCACGAACCTGGCTCCTGCGGTGGCCGGGACGGAGCTGTTCCCCCATATCCGCTATATGATGTGGACCACCGTACCGTCCATCGGAATCGCCTTGTTGCTGTTCCTGGGCATCGGGCTGATGACCGACGCGCAGGGTGGGGTGGATGCGGTGCAGCCGATGCTTTCAGCCCTGGAAGGCACTTTCCAAATCGGCATCTGGTGCTACGTGCCACCGGCAGTAGTGGTCCTGCTGATCTGGAAAAAGGTCCAGGCGCTTCCCGCCTTGTTCATCGGGATGCTGCTCGGTGCGGTGTTCGCCGTCCTGTTCCAGCCTCAGGTGCTGACGGGTCTGGTCGAAGGGGCTTCCGGTCCTGCAGCGATGTACAAGGCGGTGCTGGGCGCCATGACCGGTGCCACCGAGGTTTCCACCGGGCATGAACTGGTGGATGAGCTGCTCACCACCAAAGGGATGGGCGGCATGTTGTCCACCATCTGGCTGATCGTGTGTGCCATGACCTTCGGCGGGGCCATGGAGGGGACCGGCCTGCTCGATCGTTTGACCCGTGCCGTATTGACCTGGGCACAGGGTACCGGGTCCCTGATCGGTACCACGGTGGCCAGCGCCTTTTTCCTCAACGTGACCGCGTCCGACCAGTACCTGTCCATTGTGGTCCCCGGACGCATGTTCGCCCGGGTGTACCGCGAGCGTGGCCTGGACCCCAGGGTGCTGAGCCGCTCGCTGGAGGACGGAGGCACGGTGACCAGTGTGCTCGTCCCCTGGAACACCTGTGGGGCGTATCAGGCCGGTGTGCTGGGTGTGGCCACCATGAGCTACCTGCCCTTCTGTTTCTTCAACTTGATCAGCCCATTGATGTCGATGCTGCAAGGGGCCCTGGGCTATCGGATCGCACACCTGCCACCGCAGCCCGTGGGATCCGATACCGAAACCTCCGAAGCCCGGGTCTCGTAGACCGGGGCATCATGCTACGTACGAACGGCCTTGCCATGCTCGCCATGGCCACCTGTTGGCTGCCAGCGATGGCCCAGACCGACGATCAACTGCTGGCGCACGATGAACATGTCGTGGACCCCGAACTGCTCGAGGATACGGATGCATCCATCACGGTTTACGAGGCCTTCAACGAGCGTTTGGGGGGCGATTCCACCAGGACCTGCGGCGGCTACGGATGCATCGGCTGGGTCGTGGACGCGTATCCGGACGGCGCTATGAAGCATCGTGGCTACTACGACAAGGGTAAGTTGCTGATCTACCGCAACTACTACCCGAACGGTGAGGTCGAGCGGGAGTTCAAGGTGAGCGGGAACCTGAAGAGCGTGATGCGCACCTTCCATGACAACGGACAGCTCTGCGCGGAGATCACCTACCAAGGCGACCGGCCGGTGCGCTACGTCGATCATTACCGGAACGGGCTGGTCCGCTACGAGGAAGAAAAGCACAAGAGCGGCGCGTACTACCTGCGGATGAACCTGCATGGGACCACGGGTCATCCGATCAGCACCATGGAATTGCTGGACAAGAAGAAGGTGATCTTCCAGCAACGGGAGTACCATCCGGATGGCAGTCTGCGGCTCGAAGGAAGGTCGCAGTTCCACCCGGGTCGCATGGACACGCAGCGGATCGGTGACTGGGTGCACTATGCTCCGGATGGGTCCGTGATCCGGACCGATCGGTACGTGGATGGGAAGATCCACGCATCCGATCAGCGATGAGCAATTGACGACAACGAAAAAGCCCCGGTCTCTGCACCGGGGCTTTTCATTTATTCACAAGGCGCTTACTTCCCGTTGTCGTCCTTCACTTCCTCGAAGTCCACATCGGTGACCTCCTGATCGGGGGTGCCATCGGCCTGGGCCTCCGTCGTTCCGTTCGTGGCCTGCTGGGCCTCCTGGGCGGCCTTGTACATGTCCTCACTGGCCGCTTGGAACACGGTGTTCAATTCCTCCATGGCCTTGTCGATAGCAACGAGGTCGGCGGCCTTGTGGGCGTCCTTCAGGCGTTCCAGGGCCTGTTCGATCGGCTTCCGCTTGTCCTCGGGGATCTTGTCGCCGAACTCCTTGAGCTGTTTCTCGGTCTGGAACACCAGGCTATCGGCAGCATTGAGCTTGTCAGCGGATTCGCGGGCAGCCTTGTCGGCATCGGCATTGGCCTCGGCCTCCTTCTTCATCTTCTCGATCTCCTCCTTGCTCAACCCGCTGCTCGCTTCGATCCGGATGCTCTGTTCCTTCCCGGTGGCCTTGTCCTTGGCGCTGACATGCAGGATGCCGTTCGCATCGATGTCGAAGGTGACCTCCACCTGCGGCACACCACGCGGCGCGGGAGGTATCCCGTCCAGGTGGAAGCGACCGATGGTGCGGTTATCCTTGGCCATGGGGCGTTCACCCTGCAGCACATGGATCTCCACGCTGGGTTGGTTGTCGCTGGCGGTGCTGAAGGTCTCGCTCTTCTTCGTGGGAATGGTGGTGTTCGCTTCGATAAGCTTGGTGAACACATTCCCCATGGTCTCGATGCCCAGGCTCAGCGGGGTCACGTCGAGCAGGAGCACGTCCTTCACTTCGCCGGTGAGCACACCACCCTGGATGCTGGCGCCGATGGCCACCACCTCATCCGGGTTCACGCCCTTGCTGGGTTCCTTGCCGAAGAACTGCTTCACGGCCTCCTGAATGGCGGGGATGCGCGTGCTTCCACCGACCAGGATCACCTCATCGATGTCACTGGTCTTCAGCCCGGCGTTCTCCAGGGCGCTCTTGCACGGTGCGATCGTGCGCTTGATCAGTTCGTCGGCGAGCTGCTCGAACTTGGCTCGGCTCAGGCTTCGGACCAGGTGCTTCGGGATGCCGTTAACCGGCATGATGTAAGGCAGGTTGATCTCTGAACTGGTGGTGGAGCTCAGTTCGATCTTGGCCTTTTCGGCGGCCTCTTTCAGGCGCTGCAGGGCCATGGGGTCCTCGCGGAGGTCGATGCCTTCGTCGCTCTTGAACTCGGCGGCCAGCCAGTCGATGATGACCTGATCGAAATCGTCACCACCCAGGTGGGTGTCGCCGTCGGTGCTTTTGACCTCGAACACGCCATCGCCCAACTCCAGCACGCTTACGTCATGCGTTCCTCCACCGCAGTCGAACACCACGATCTTCTGGTCCTTGTTCTTTTTGTCCAAACCATAGGCCAGTGCGGCCGCGGTGGGTTCATTGATGATGCGCCGCACTTTGAGACCGGCGATCTCACCGGCCTCCTTGGTGGCCTGGCGCTGTGCGTCATTGAAGTAGGCCGGCACCGTGATCACGGCCTCCGTCACGGAGGTACCCAGGTGGTCCTCGGCGGTCTTCTTCATCTTCTGCAGGATCATGGCCGAGATCTCCTGCGGGGTGTACTGCCGGTCCCCGATCTGCACCCGCGGGGTGTCATTGTCCCCTTTCACCACCTTGTAGGGTACGCGGGCGATCTCCTTGGAACATTCCGCGAAGGAATTTCCCATGAAGCGCTTGATCGAGTAGATCGTATTGGTGGGGTTGGTGATGGCCTGGCGCTTGGCCGGGTCGCCGACCTTGCGCTCCCCGCCCTCCACGAATGCGACCACGGAGGGCGTGGTCCTTTTTCCTTCACTGTTGGTGATCACCACCGGCTCGTTGCCTTCCATCACGGCTACGCAGCTGTTGGTGGTGCCCAGGTCTATTCCGATGATCTTGCTCATGCTTGCGTCGTTGTCCGTTCGGACCGCCAACGGTCAATGACCATGCCACGGCCTCGATCGCCACAGCGACCTGACAGATAAGCAAGAAAGCGCGGGATACCGGCCATCGCCGTGCTGACAGATCGACAGGATCAATCGCAGCCCAAGGTGCCGCCAACGACCCCATCGATGCAGAACAGCAGGTCATTGGTGTACTGGCCGGTGACCAGCTCGAGCTGGGAATCGTCACCGAGCTTCACGCCTTGGATGAAGTTGAAGTACCTGCTGCCCATCAGCCCGTAGCCATTGGTCACGTTGGTGTATTCGGGCCTTTCCTCCACGATGCCGGAGATCGGTTCGCTGAGCGTGCGGTAGGTCGTGAACTCATCGCTGGCACACTCGTATTCCAGGTCGAGGCGCTTGAAGCGTCGTT
>JAGQVN010000309.1 GCA_020437905.1 Flavobacteriales bacterium | reverse complement strand
GTCCCCGGCATGCCTGCCAGCACCCGGTCCAGGCATGTGATCGCCTTTTCGATACCAAGGTTGGAGGTTGCCTCACCCAATACGACCACCTGGGACATTTCGGCCAGCCGGGCGAGTTGCTTCTGCTCTCTTGGCCCCGGATGACCCTGGCCCAGAAGCACGATGATCCGCTCATATCCTGCCAGGTCCTCGGTCATGTCCCATCCCAGCCTGGCAAGTGAATGGTCCACAGGCTCCCGGGCGATCCATCGAGGTGCGACCCCTGCTTCGCAGATACCATACAACGGTTCCTGGAACGGAAAATTGATGTGCACCGGTCCCGGAGGTGGGGCGGTCAGCTTCATCAGAGCCTCGTTGAGCTGGCGGTCGACGAAACTCCGGGCAAGGTCATCGATAGGCTTGCGTGGCATGGTGTAGCTGCCGCGAAGCAGGTCGCCGAACAGTCCGGTCTGCCGAATGGCCTGACCTTCACCTTGATCGATAAGTTCCTCCGGGCGGTCGGCCGATAGGATCAGCAGGGGAACGTTCTGGTACGCCGCCTCGGCTATGGCCGGACCGTAGTTCAACAGGGCGCTTCCGCTGGTGCATATCAGAGCCACAGGTCGCCCGGTCACCATTGCGGAACCGAGCGCAAAGAACCCCGCGCTCCGTTCATCGATGATCGTGAGGCACTCGATCTCGGGTTGATGGTGAAAAGCCAGGACCAATGGTGCGCTGCGGGACCCTGGACTGATGATGACCCGATCCACCCCCGCACGTGCACAGAGGGCAGCAATTGCCGATGCACAGTAGTGGTCGGAGGTCGAACGCCTCATGTGGCTAAGATATCCGGGAGCTGGATAGGGAAGCGATGACCCCTCTCCACGTAGCCGCTTTTCGTTCCGTCTCCGACCATTCCCTTTCGGGTCGGGAAGCTGCGGTGATCCCTCCACCCACGAACAACTCCGCCCTGCCATGGAACAGCCTCGCACAGCGGATGTTCACGTACAGGTCGATACCCCGGTCACCATGCCATGGGCCCCAGAACCCGGCGTACAATCCACGGTCCAAAGGCTCGTGCTGTTCAATGAACGCCCGAGCGGCACGTCGGGGGGTTCCGCAAACGGCAGGAGTGGGATGCAGCTTTTCCAGCACTGAAGTCGCCGTTCTCAAGTCCGTACGGGTGGTGCATACCGTATGCAGATGTGCCACAGGTCCGGCAGGTAATACGTTCGGTCCAATGGTCCGAACGGGCCCGATCGTCGCCAGGATCCGCTCGACATGCTGGGTGACAAGGTCCTGCTCGTCCCGCTCCTTCTCATCCCACGCCTCGGCATGAAGTGGCGCACGGTCCAACGGAAGGGTACCAGCGATGCTGTCCACATAGAGCTCGTTCCCGCGGAAATGCATCAAGCGCTCAGGGGAAGCTCCGCACCATAGTCCGTGTTCCGGGGTTCGTACCATGCATACGAATGCGGAGGGGTACTGCTCAAGGAACGAAAAGAACAGGGCGGGGATGGCTTTTTCAGGCAGGTCCTCGCAGGTCGAACGTGCAAGGACGACCTTACGCAACCCGCCAGCGGCAATGGCTTCGATCGCCTGTTGGACGATCGCCTGATGGACGGCCGGATCATCGCGGATGACCCTTGGTCCGGGGCTTGGAACGCTGCTTTCACATGCTTCCAGGTCCCGTGATACCTGGAGCGGATCATGGCACGGAACATCCGGACTGATATATGAAATACGGGACCCGGACCTGTCGAAGGGAACGATCACAAAGGAATCCTTGACCAACTCTTCCGCTTTCAGGTCCACCTGATGAAGAGCTGCTCGATGCTGCGCAACGATCCGCAGCGGACCCCCAGGCAGGCGATACGCGGCGAACGTACAGCCGGACCCGAGGACGACATCCAGGACCTCGACCTGGTCCCTGGTCGTCACGGCCGCTCGTCACGTATCATGTTCGTCATCCTGCAGACCGCCACCAGTTGGCCCGACGCATTGCGCACCCGAACGTCCCATACGTGCGTGGTCCGGCCTTCATGAAGCAATTCCGCGGTACCGGTCACCAGGCCTGATGGTACAGGGCGAATGTGGTTCACCGTGAGCGAGATGCCGACCACCATTTTTCCCTGGTCCTGCACGATGAGCGAGGAGGCCAGGCTCCCCAATGATTCCGCCAGCGCAGCGGTCGCCCCACCATGGAGGATGCCGTGTGGCTGCTTGGTCCTTTCATCCACCGGCATGGTCATCGTGAACCGTCCTTGACCATCCAAACCGAGCTCCATGCCGAGATGGGAGAAGAGCGTGCCTTGGCACATGGCGTTCGCCTTTGCAAGAAGCTCCTTGTCCATCTTCAGGCGACAAAGTTACCGGAGGCCGATCTTTGCTTCGCATGGATAATGAGCAAAAGCGGGTGCTCCTGGTCGAGGATGAGGAGCATCTGCGTCGCACGATCAAATTGAACCTGGAGCTGGAGGGTTACCATGTGACCACTGCTTCGACCGGGATCGAGGCGCTCGAGAAATTGAACGACAGGCGCTCGGATGTGGTGATCATGGATGTCATGCTTCCCGGAATGGACGGTTTCACCATAGTGGAGCGCATCCGCTTGGCTGGTGATGTGACACCCGTATTGTTCCTGACCGCACGCAACGCACCTGCGGATCGCATCAGGGGACTGAAAGCCGGCGACGATCATTTAGGTAAGCCGTTTGAGCTGGAGGAATTGCTGCTGCGCGTCGCCAAGTTGCTCCGGGGCGGGACTGAACCCGTTCAGTCCGCCCCCGTGCGTCAGTTCAGCTTCGGAGAGAACACGGTGGACCTGGAAACCTATGAGGCCCGGGGAGTAGGGGGTAAGCGGATCCCACTTTCCCACAGGGAGGTGCTGCTGCTTCGATTGCTCGTTGAACGATCGGGCCAGGTGGTGTCCCGGGAGGAGATCCTACAGAAGGTGTGGGGTTATGACGTATACCCCACCACGCGGACGGTGGACAATTTCATCGTCTCCTTCAGAAAATATTTTGAATCGGAACCTCGTGATCCTCAGCATTTTATAAATATTCGTGGGGTGGGATACAAATTCGTCCCCTGATTTTTTTGCTCCAGCGGCAACCCTTCTCGGAAGGCTTCGTCTTTCCCATGTCAGCCAGTTGCATATCGGACGAACTGACGATTGGTTCCATCATTTTTCCTTGCAGGTTTACCGCGCAGGGGTCCCTCGGGACCCCTGTTCGGTTTTATGGGCTGGAGTTGATAAAACAAGACCCGGGTCTTGCGCTTCTCGGTCGACCTTCCGTATCTTGCTGCGGTGAACGAACCTATCCCCCGGGATCGAACGTTCCGTTCATGCTGAACAAGTCAACGAACATCGCCTGAACATGAATACTTCCACATTACGCCAATTGGGCTTTTCGCTTTCGGTCGCATTGCTTTCGACATCCATGGTCGCCCAAGGGACCGTTGACATCGGTCTCAAGGAGAACGATGGTCATCTGGATGTGATGGTCAGGCCGACCACCGATTTCGATGGCGTGTTCTCCTCCGTTGTTTTCACGTTGCGCTGGGAGCGGAGCAGTAATGTGGTGTTCGGGGATATGGAACAGCCCGAGGGGCCTGCTTCCTACATTCCATTGATGAGATCGGGGCCTGTTCACGAGAATGGTCCGTACAACTATCAGGTCTATGCAGGTTTTGGCATGGAAAGCCTGACCAGCCGCGGACTGAGCTGGGAGGCAGGCAAGGAGTACACGATCATGAGCCTGCCGTTCAGTGGTGTAGCTGAGGTGGAATTGGCGGATGACGCATGGACGGGCGAGCTGTTGAACAACGCGGACTACTACACGTCACTTGGAGGTAAGGATCGCACGGGTATCATTTATCAGCGTTCGGTCAGTACCACGGACATCGATGGTACGGTCTTGATCCAGCCGAACCCCAATAATGGGCTCTTCACCTTCTCCTTCGTGGTGGCAGAAGCCACGGACCTGCAAGTGGATATTGTGAACGCACTTGGTCAGAACGTGTTCAACGACCTGCTCCGCGGTTTCGAAGGGACCTACCGCAAGGAGATGGACCTGACGAACATGAGCAACGGGATCTACTATTTGAAGATCACGCGTGAAGGCAGTTCCAGCGTTCACAAGATCGTGTATCGCTGATCAGGTCACAGATGATCTGGAAAAGGGCGTCGTAAGGCGCCCTTTCTTTTTCACAGCAGATCGGCTCCTGCACATGACCTGCAGTATCGGCTTGTTGGTCCATGCACCAAGGCAGGCCCTGCCGGATCCAAGATCCGATCGATGATGACCGCCAATGCGTGTTCGATATCCGGGATCATGTCGCGCCGGATCAACGGGTCGCCGGATACCTCAAGCAGGGCTCCCTCAGCACCCTGAGCTCCGCGCATGCCGAGAATGGCTGCGGTGATCCGGTCCAACTCCGGATGAGCGATCAAATACATGTACGCATAGAGCAGGAGCTGACGGGCCTTTTCCCCACGCTTGATCACTTCTTCCGGCCGCAAGGAGCCGAGTTTCAACTCGCGCGGGTCACAGCCTCCCGTCTTGAGATCAGCGACACGGACGATCGATCCATGGCGGTCGACCCGGTCCAGGCGCCCTTTGAACCGTACCGGATGATCGCCGATCATGATCCCCGAGCTGACCTCCACAGGCACCTCCAGTGCCAGAAGCTCCAAGGGTCTTGTGGACCGCAGCAATGTGCATTCCGCTTCGATGAATCGACGTACTGCTCTTTGGGCCATGGAAACCTGCAGCAACGCAGGGCCTTCCAGCTCCGGCCCCAAGATGCTCCGCGCGCCCTTACCAATATGCTCCATGATGTCCGGGGCTCGCTCGAGCAACCGACCTGGATCGATCATCCTCCCCAGAAAAGGCTTGTACCCATGTTCCATAGCTTGGTGTACCAGGCTTCCGAGTTCATCACTACCCAGGGAACCAGGTGCAGGAGGATCATCAACTTTGATCCGAAGCACATAGCGGTGGTAGTAGTCGAGCGGGCAGTTGAGGAAAGTGTTCAATGCGGAAGGGCTGTAGCCTTTGTGCGCCAGCTCGGTCAGTTCCTGAATGAGCTCCGGGCTTCTTTTGATACCCGGGAAGAAGGCCTGCTTGGAGGGTACGGCAGGGCGCACGGATCTCCGCACGGGGTCATCCTGATCGGCGAGCAGTTCAAGCTCCAATTGGAGCAGATAGCGGCTCACCGGGTTGCCACCTTCTCCATCATCTACATGGACCAAGGTCAATTCCTGGCAATGGTGCAACAGGCGTTGAAAGGGATAGGCCGCCTCCGCCTCGCGGTCCCGGGGCAATGGCAGTCCGTAGGCCCGTCGGACATCGAACGGTATGAAACTCAGCTCGTTCAGATCGGGAGGAAGGTGTCCTTCATTGGCACCAAGCACCAGCACCCGCTCGTGGTCCGTTGCGCGAGACTCGAGCATACCCATGATCTGAAGCCCCTTCAAGGGTTCTCCAAAATGATCGATGCGCGCCTGGGCAAGGAGCCGTCGGACCATGTCTCGATAGCTTCGGGGATCGGGTCGTTCGTCAATGCCGGACATCAATCTTTCCATTCGTTCCAGCACGCGAGCGCACTGAAAAAGCTGCTCCTGGACGAACCTCTCCCTCCTTAGGATGGCGGCCGCACCAAGTACCGCAGCTATCCGCTCACGCAAGGTCGGCTTTGAGGCTTCGTTGGCCACCAGGGCTCTGTGCAACGCATGGATCACGGCGTCCTCCATGAAAAGTACTTCGCCGAACAGGTCGCTCAGCCGGATGCGGCTTCCCCGTGCCTTCATCAGGCGCACGCGCATCGCTCTGAGACCGTCATGGGTGCCGGTCCAGTAAGCATGTTCCAGGAGCTCCCGCAGCAGGTTCACGGGTGTGGTAAGATCCTTCCCTGTAGCAGCGATCACGGCCAGGGTGGCATCGATCAGATCGGCAGCGGGCAGGTCGCGCAAGGCAAGTCCCATCGTAATGTTGACCGGTGAAACAGCCTCTGGAAGGAGAAGCATCAAGGGCTCTAGCAGGGCAGGGTCAGCCAGCAGGATGCAAGTCCGATCTCTTTCCTCTGAAGCATATCCCCGGAGTTGCTCCGTGAGCCATTGTATCGCGCTCAAGGGATCCGGAGCTCCTACCGCCCTGACCGTGGGCGGAGACTTCCGCAACGTGTCCCCAAGCGGTATTCTACCTTCGCCGTGTCGGTCGATCAAAGGACCAAGGGTCCTACCGGTATCCTGTTGCGGGTCATCAAGGAAGTAGCGATCCACGTCCCATGCCACCTCCGCACGCTTCCGGTCGAGCAGCGTGGAAAGGACCTTGTTCTCTGCCGGGGTCAATTGGTTGAGACCCACGAAATAGATCAACTCCCAAGCCACTGCATGTTCAGGACGAACGACCTGCTCGGCTGCCAGGCGTGCCACATAGCCAGGTATCCCGGCACCCTGGGAGCACCCTCGCTTGGTCAAAGCAGCGTGGAGCGCTCCGTGATGCTTCCAATGGGAATTGGCCAGGCTCTGTCCGGGTGATAGCTCGGTTCCCCGGAAACTCCAGGCATCCAGTTCCTCGATCTGCCTCAGGTCCCGATAAAGCGCCTGGAGGTCGAGGAGATGGTGGTCCACATCGTTCATATCCCGAAGTGCGGTAGGGGACCATTGGAGCATATCCGAGAACGACCCGGCGTCTCCTTTCAGGAGATCGACATGGGACCGGTACAGCAGGACCAGAGCTTCCTCCTGGGACATTGTTCGCATACCCGTGAAGGCCGAAAGGAAGGTCTCCATCGTATGCAGTGAAGGTCCCCAGAGCGCGGATCCTGACAAGCGGGCCAGGTGTTGGTTCAAGTAAATGCCAGCCCGCCTGTTCGGCAATACCATGGCAACATCGCGGAGGTCCTTTCCTCTTAGTCTGAGCAGGTCCTGCGCGACGGCTTCAAGGAATTCCACAGGTATCGGGGTCTAACTTGCGGGTGCGAAGATCCATGGAAAGGAACGAATTCCCGCTTTACCGCAAGACCCGGGATGATCGACATTTCTTCCGGATAGACGGACCGGACCGCTTCATGGAGATACAGCGTATCGGAACGCGAGCGATACGACATCTGGTGGATGGTGGGGCGTATCCGGAACGCGTTCGCATCGATGAGATGATCAGAATGGCGGAAGGGCGCTATGTCCAAAGCACGGAGCAGGAGTTCCAGGCGGCGCTGCAGGAGACGACCGCTCGTCCATAGGTCGTCCATTTTCCCCGCACTTGTGGTCCACCATGGGTGGAAAGATGTATTACCTTTTCATCGTCGCCGATGCGCACGCCCCAATTCATTGCGACCCTGGTCGTTTGTATCGCCTCGGATGTGAGCGCCACCCACATCATCGGGGGCGAAATGATCTACGATCATGCAGGGGGAACCGATCACCTGATCACCTTGAGGCTGTATCGTGACTGTGGACCCGGGAACACCAATGGTACTGGGTTCGACCCTACCGCGGAACTCGCGGTATACGATGGGAACGGGCTCTACCTCTTCTCGGAGTTCATGGCCTTCCCAGGCGCCACGAACGTTCCGGTCGTGCTGAACAACCCTTGTCTCACGGCTCCTCCCGGCATTTGTGTCGAAGTGGCCGAATACACGGCACTGATCTCCCTTCCGGCCAATGCATCCGGATATGTGCTGTCCTACCAACGCTGTTGTCGGACCCCCGCGATCCTGAACCTGGTGGCACCTAACCAGGACGGCCTGACCTGCACGGTGCGCATCCCCCCAAGCGGTCTGGGTCCGAACAGTAGTCCCCGATTCAATGCCTACCCGGCTCTCGCCCTCTGCCTGGGGCAGGCCATGGTGTTCGATCACAGTGCTGTGGACCCCGACGGGGACCAGTTGGTGTATGAACTGTGCACACCATTCGCGGGAGGCACCAATGTGGCACCCGCACCATCGCCACCCGCAGGTCCGCCTTTCCCGACGGTCAACTGGGCCGCGGGGTATTCGCAGTCCTATCAAATGGATGCGAATCCAGCGCTTACCGTGGACGCTGTGACCGGAGAGCTAACGGTGACCCCAACGTTGGTGGGTTCGTTCGTGGTGGGTGTGCTGGTCAAGGAATACCGGAACGGGACTTTGCTCGGCGAAGTCCGCAGGGATTTTCGCTTCGATGTGGTCCCCTGCATTGTGAACATCGTTTCTGCGATCCAACAACAGCAGGTATTCTGTGATGGATACGACGTCCAGATGAGCAACCTCAGCTCGGGAGGCACATCCTACTCTTGGGACTTTGGGGAACTCGGACTGACCAGTGACACTTCGACCCTGTTCGAACCTGCGCACACCTATTCCGATACGGGCAGTTTCGAGGTCATGCTGATCGTGAACCCGGGCTGGCCTTGTGCGGATACGTCCTATTCGCTCTTTGAGATATATGCACCGCTCGAACCTGCCTTTCTTCCGCCTCCCATCCAATGCGTGAACGGGGCTCCCGTCTTGCTTGAGGCCCTGGGTAACTTCACCAGCGCGGCCGACATCAATTGGGACTTCGGTGGTGCCGGCACACCCGCTTTCGCCGTTGGAGCGATGCCCGAGGTACAATGGGGGCAGGCTGGGACACACGCGGTCGGTCTCACCATCTCGGAGCACGGCTGCACGGAACAGTTCATGGACAGCGTATTGATCTTCCCGCGTCCGGTGCCGTTCTTCAGTACGGATACAGCTGGCTGCACACCCCTGCGCGTAACCTTCGATAACGGCTCATTCGCGTGGACACCCATGGTCTTCGACTGGTCCTTTGGGGAAGGGTCCACCAGTGACCTGCCTGTTCCCGACCACATGTACCCTGAACCTGGGGCCTACGATGTCTCGCTCACGGTCCGCACGGACAGCGGTTGTATCGACACGGTCACTTTATTGAGGACCGCGGCCGTAACGGCTTGGGATCCACCACGGGCGGGCGCCTTCCCTTCGGAGACCATCATCAGCATGTTCGATCCGACGGTGCAGGTCCTGGACGCATCCTCCGGAGCCTCTTACTGGCACTATGAGGTGGAAGGGGTCGAATACAACACTCCCTCGTTCAACCACACGTTCCAGGATGCGGGCTACTACACGGTACAGCAGGAAGTGACCTCGGGTCTTGGATGCGCGGATACCACCTCCTTCGTTGTCCACGTCGCCGATCATTTGTTCCATGCACCGAATGCCTTTACGCCGAACGGGGATGGTGCGAACGATATCTTTCTGCCAGTGGTGTTGGGCGCGCGTCTCTATGCCCTATCCATCTTCGATCGCTGGGGTCAGCTGATCTATTCCACGGATGATCCGAACCAGGGATGGGATGGTGCAGGAGCGCCGGACGGGCTGTACCTCTACAAGGCCTGGTTGGCGGAATACAGTGCGGTACGCAAAGAGTTCGTCGGAATGGTCACGCTGTTGCGCTGATGACCATGTCCACATGGGGTATCCCATCCCAGGGATACTCCGGTCCGCTCCGAACGAACCCATATGCTTCATAGTAGCGTGTCAGGTGTGCCTGAGCGGACAATCTGATCGGCACCCTGCCGAACTGGTCGCGGATCTCCTGCATGCAGCGCTCCATCAGCCGATGGCCCGCACCTTTTCCCCGGTGCTCCTGGCGCACCACGACACGACCGATGATCACCGGCGCCCCTTCCTTAGGCGGGATCACCCGTGCATAGGCTATGAGCTGTCCGTTCACGCCTGTCCCAAGCAGGTGCCAGGAGAAGGGGTCGGCACCATCCACCTCCGGGTATGCGCAGCGCTGTTCGACCACGAAAATGTCCGTACGCAGTTGCAGCAGATCGTGGACCTGATGATTGCTCAGCTGGTCGAACGCCGCCCAGGTCCAGTTCAGGTCTTCGTCCACATTCATGCTTCGATCAATTCCCCGGTGGCAACGTACAACAGGGCGCCGCTTACGGGTCGCCCCAGTATCCCTTCAAGCTCGCTCCGATAGCTGTTCAGCTGTTCGAGATGCTCATCCCTCCTGGCTCCCGTCTTGATCTCCAACACCTGCCAGGAGCCATCGGCATGCACCACCCGATCAGGCCGCAAGGTGGAGCCATCCGAGCGGATGAGCCCGGTCTCCCGCCAGCTTCTGGTCCCTGATCGAAAGAATCGCCCGATATCCTCCCGGGCCAGGAGGGGCTCCAGCCTATCCATCAATTGCCGACCTTCCAGCTCATTGAGCTCTCCACCAAGCACGCGACGATGAACAGCTTCAGCGAGGTCGCCAATGACCCCGACATCGGCAAGCAGGGCATGGACCACATCTCCGGCGCGACGCATCGGGTCCGGGTCCATCGGGTCCCAGGTCTCCGGCACCGTCGAGCGCGTGGCCGGTCTCGCACCACGGCCGATGGGTCCTTGGATCAACGTATGCGTTCGATCGGTGGGAGGCTTGCTCGTGGTCTTTGGCGTTCGTTCTCCCCACGTCCGCTCTTCCGTGGTCGTTCCGTCGGCTACGACCAGGCTCAACAGGATATCCACGTAAGGGTCCTTTGAACCTGCCGGACAGTGGATGTAGAGCCGGTCCTCGGGACGCGTCATGGCGACGTATAGGAGGTCCGCGGCATCCATCGCTTGAAGCTCCAGTTCATCCTTTGCTTCGGGGATCCCCTGGTCGATGACGAGCTTGTTCCAAGGTACCAAGGCATGCGGGACCTCGGGCATGAGCTCACCGGGTGCGATCCACAGCCGTTCACCCTGTTTGGGCTTCGCCACCATTTCAGGGAACGGAACAATGACCACCGGGAATTGAAGCCCCTTTGAAGCATGGATGGTCATCAACGATATCGCCTCCATCCCGGCCGGAAGTGTCACAGCTTTCCGCTTGATCGTACGATCCCATTGCTCCAGGAACAGTGGGATCGCATGCCCATGGTCCCTGACATGTTGGTGCAGGTCAGTAAGGAATACGTTGAGAAAGGCCATTTCAGTGCCTTCCGGGAACACAAGGCGGATGAGGGCAAGCGCGAGCTCCGTGAGGGAAGCCCGATCGCCGGGGAGCATGTCCCGCAGCTCTCTGGTCCGTTCCGCATATCCGGGACCGACATCGTTTCGGTGCGTGACCGCTGAAGCATGGCGATCCGGTGCCACCTGATGGAGCCATTGATGGGCCAGGCAGGCGTTCCTGTCGCTGGGGTCATGCATGAAGCGCAACAACGAGACGATGCACTCCACACCGGCATCACCCTCGAGCACAAGTGCATCGCGGGAAAGAACAGGTATCCCTGCCGGTCGAAGTGCTTTCGCTATCTGTCGGGATCGATCCTTGCTGCGGACCAGGATGGCGATGTCGGAATACGCATAGCCATCCTCCAGCGACTCGTGGATCGCCTGCAAGACCAGTTCGTTCTCCCGTTGCCTTCGTTCTTGGGCCTCCAGCCTCGCGGGTATCATTCGGATCGTGACCGAACCGGTCAGGGACCTTGCGCATTGCTGGGAGGCGTTGTCAAAGATCTTTTTGACACCATCCGGAAGCTTCTCACGGAGCGACCCGAAGAACGTGTTGTTGAAGCCGACAACAGATGCCGCCGAACGGTAGTTGGTATCCAAGCCCTCCTCCTGGACGAATGCTTCCATCAATGCCCGTTCGCGCCTGTCCCCATCGGCCATACGCTCCTTCCCATGGATGCGAGGCAGGTTGATGAATTGACGTACCTCGCCGTTACGCCATCGGTAAATGGCCTGCTTGGCATCACCCACGAGCAGGACCTCCCCCCCTTCCGAGAGCGCGTTCTCGACCAGGGGAAGCAACGCGCTCCATTGGAGCAGTGAGGTGTCCTGGAACTCGTCGAAGAGAAAATGCCTGTATCGTTGTCCAAGTCGCTCGTAGATGAACGGGACGGGTTCGCGCTCGACCACGCGGGCCACACTGCGCGTCAGGTCCTGGAAGAAGGTGACTCCATCCTCCTGTTTGGCCTTTTCCAATTGCTCCTCCAGCACATGCATGGCCGCCAGGGGCATCAGCTCCTTGCAGAGGGCCACCCGGATGGCGTGGTCCCTGAGCGTGCCATCCTCCTCCATGGAACGGACCTGTTCCAGGGTATCGATCATCTGTGGCCTCAGAGCCATGATCTTTTCGGCCCGTACCTCATCGGCCGATCCGGATACCCACTTGTCCTGTTCCAATGCCTTGCGCACATTCGCTCCGAACGGGGCCAGCTGATCACGGAACTCGGCCATCCTCTTGAAGTAACCGTATGGGCCGTTCCTCCCATGGCTCAGGTCCGATGCGTCGATCCCGGAACGATCGAACGCATCGAGCAGGTCCTTCCCGAGCTGTTGGACCCTTTGACGAGTGATAGCGATCTCGGCCCGTAAACGTCGGTCGAGCTCGACGAACAACCGGTCATCGAGCCCCTTGAGCTCGGCTACGTGCGCCGCAGCCTGTTCGCGTCCCAGTTCCTTTGAAAGGTCGGCGAAAGGGACGCGAGGGTCCCAGCGCTTTTCATCATCAACGAGGGCTTCACAATTGGCCACCAGGATGCGCGTCAAGGCCGTTCCAGGGCTTGCCATGCTCAACAAGCGGTCCAGCGCCTGCTCCTGATAGTGGTCCTCCTCGGTGGTCATCCTCAGGTCCTGATCAAGGCCCAGGTCCCGCGCAAAGGGTATCACTGCCCGCCGTATGAATGCATCGATCGTGGTGATGCTCACGTCCGAATAGTGATGCAGCATGTGGGCAAGGACCTTTCCGGCGCGTTCCTGGATCAGGGGTACCGACATATCGTGGTGCTCGGTCAGGTCATCGAAGATGTCCTTGATGCGCAGATCCCCCAGATGTGCTTCGCGCATATCCGCCAAGTATTCCAGGACACGGTCACGCATTTCGCTGGCCGCCTTGTTGGTGAAGGTCAAGGCGAGGACCTGCCGGTACGAGTAGGGTGCCTCGGAGGTGAGGCAGAGCGTCAAGTACCGCTTGACCAAAGCGTGCGTCTTTCCGGCACCTGCCGAGCTATGTAGGACCCTGAGCATGACCTGGCGCTCGAAGTTAGGATCCCTTCCCAAGCAAGCCGTAGTGACGGTCATCACAGTTCCTAGGTACTGCTTTGCCCTATTTTTGATAAGGCAAGCTGTGGTGAAGCCCGGAAGCTTGGGTGAAAGGTGTGGCCAAGGCGCTGCTCTCGCGAACCAAGAGCCACTGCTTGTACGTTAATGAAATGTCATGCACCGACCTGCCATAACCGCATTCGCAACGGCCCTGGTCCTGGCCATGGGATGCACAAAGACGGACCCCTTGCCTCCGAACAACGGATCCACCAGCTCAGGGACCCTTCAACTGGTTATTGAGCCGCGATGGGGAGAGGCTTCGTTCGATCGGGATTCGATCTACCTGAATGTGTTGGACCATCGTGTGTTGGTGCAAGCATTAAGATGCTATTTTGGGGATGCATCTCTGATAGGGAGCAATGGTTCCTCCCACGAGGTGTTCGACATTGACCTGGTCGATCTGATCAATGGTCCGGTCACACGGAGCTATGCGGTCCCAAGTGGTTCCTACTCCGGGTTCTCAGTGGGAATAGGCGTACCCCCGGACCTGAACGCTTCGGATCCTGTCACGTTTGCCAACGATCACCCATTAAGCGTATCCAATGGGACCTATTGGACCTGGGCGACCGCTTACCGTTTCGTCATGTTCGATGGCCGTTACGGGACCGATCCAAATGCCGTAGGCACTCCTCCAGGGCAATTCAGCATTCACACCGGACTCGATACCTGTTACCGCGTATCGACCTTCGATGGCCTGTCCATTGATGTTCCGGGATCCGGATCCGCGGAGCTGCGCGTGCTGCTTCACGTGGACCGCATCTTCCATGCGGATGGCGATACCTTGGACCTGTCCGTGGACAATCAGAGCCATGGGGAGAACGTGGAACTGTCCGTCCGGATATCGGATCTGTTCCAGAAGGCTCTGGAGGTGGAATGAGATGAACTGGCGAACGACCATACTCCTTGGTCCTTGTCTTGTTCTCCTGGGGTGTAGGAAGGATATCGGACCGGACGCCCCCCTGGTCGATACGCCCTATGAACTGGACGTACCGAACGGATTCCCGGAACCACCATTGAGGGGGGACAACCCACTTACGGTGGCCAGTGTGGCCTTGGGGAAGGCGCTCTTCTTTGAGCGAAGATTGTCGCGGAACGGGACCATTTCCTGTGGGTCCTGCCATATTCCGAGCAGCGCGTTCAGCGACACGGTGGCATTGAGCCTGGGTGTCGACCACCTACCGGGCCTGCGGAACTCACCGCCCTTGACCAACCTGGCCTATCATACGTCCTTTTTCAAGGATGGCGGTGTTCCGGACCTGGAGCTGCAAGTGCTGGCGCCGATCCATGATGAGTTGGAGATGGATCATGATATCCTGGCCGCAGCCGCGGTCCTATCTGATGAGCAGCCATACAGGACGTTGAGCCAGCGAGCCTATGGGCGTGAACTGGATGCGTTTGTGATCACTCGGGCGATCGCCAATTATGAGCGTACCCTGCTGAGCGGTTGGTCTCGGTATGACCGCTATTTGCAGGGCGATGGTGATGCCTTGTCATCGGCGGAGGTGAACGGTATGAACCTGTTCTTCAGCCCCGAGGTGGCTTGCGGGGAATGCCACAGCGGACATGATCTCAGCGACCATTCGTTCCAGAACGTGGGACAGTACCTGGAGTACGAGGACCCCGGACGGCAGCGGATCACACTTTCCGAGGCCGATGCTGGAAAGTTCAAGGTGCCCACCCTGCGGAACGTGACGCTCACAGCGCCGTATATGCATGACGGAAGCATGGCCGACCTTGGTGAGGTCGTTGATCATTTCCTGTCCGGTGGCCTGCCGCATCCGAACCGGAGCGTGCTCATGCAAGAGGTCCAGTTGACCACAGAGGAGCGTTCGGACCTGATCGCATTCCTTGCGGCCCTGGAGGATGAAGGACCCATTGATCGTACACCATGATCGTGAAAAGAAAGACGACCGGAGCATTGTTGATCGCAGGGATGATGCTGCTCCTCTTGGTGGCATGCAAAAAGGAGGACCCGGTTCCCCCTTGCACGGGCTATTGCCCCACGCCCTATGCCCCCGACATTCCCGCGAACTTTCCCCCCATGTCCATACCTGCGGACAATCCCATGACGGTCGAAGGGATTGCGCTGGGACGCTTCTTGTTCTACGAAGAGCGCCTTTCCGGGGACAATTCACAATCCTGCGCCAGTTGCCATGCTCCTGCATTTGCCTTCACCGACAACGGGAACCAGTTCAGTGTGGGGATCGATGGGATCGCCGGGGATCGCAATTCGATGGCGTTGATCAACCTGGGGTGGGGGACCAATTTTTTCTGGGATGGCAGGGCGCAAACACTGGAGGAACAGGTGCTTGACCCGGTCCGGAACCCGATCGAGATGCACGACACCTGGCCGAACGTGGTGGCCAAGCTGGATGCCGATCCGGCGTATCGTGACCTGTTCTATGAAGCGTTCGGTGATGATCGGGTGGACTCCCTTAAGGCTGCCAAGGCGTTGGCCCAGTTCCTGCGTACGATGATCAGTGGGAATTCTCCTTACGACAAGTGGCGCAGGGGAGAGGGTACCATTCCCATCGAGGCTCAGCTGGGTTATTCCTTGTTCCAGCAGGAGGGTGGGGTTCCGCCTTTCATTCCCAATGGTCAGGGAGGGGCCGATTGTTTCCACTGCCATAGCGTAGGCGCGGACATGTTCACCGACGGCCAGTTCCACAACAATGGCCTGGACAGTGTCTTCGCCGATCCGGGAGTCGGCGGTATCACCGGCAATGCATTTGACATGGGACTGTTCAAGACACCCACGTTGCGCAACATTGCCCTGACAGCACCTTATATGCATGATGGTCGCTTCGCGACCTTGGAGGAAGTGATCGAGCACTACAATGAAGGCGGCCACCCATCACCTACGGTCGACCCGTTCATGAAGTTCACTGGACCCGAGACCTTGGAGCTCGACCAACAGGAAAGGCAGCAGATCATGGCTTTCTTGAATGCGCTCACGGATATGGAGTTCGTGAACGATGCCCGGTTCCAGGACCCGGGGACCCCTTAGGCCGCCTGGACCTTCGATGGGGTAGGCCGCCAGTTCTCGCACCGCATGCGATCGCCGAATGCCGCGGGTTTGAACTGACTGGTCCCAAGCAGTAAGCGGGCACATTCCTGTACCCCCTCGATGATACTGGGATGTGGGTGGACCAATTCGGCCAGATGGGCGATACCCTGGTCCATGTGCATGAGCAATGCGACGGCTTGGATGGCACTGGATGCATGCTCTCCAACAGCCCGCATCCCGAGCACCTTCATGTGTTCATCGTCGCTGACGATCAACTTGAAAAAACCTTGAGTGCGTCGCATTGCGATCGCTCTGGCGAGGCAGGAGTAATCGATGCGTGCCATGCGATAGGATATCCCTTTCCGTCGCAGCTCGCTCTCGTTCATTCCCACACCCGCCACTTCGGGATCGAGGAACATGATCGAACTGACGTGGTCGTAGCTGACCGGGGTGGTGGTCGCTCCCGCAAGTTGTTCCACCGCCTTCCTGCCTTCCAATTCACCGAGGTTCACCAGCATGTTGCTCCCGGTAGCATCGCCCACCACATGGATATGCGGAAGCACCGTTCTGGTCCCTTCGAGGGCAATGGCCCCGGTGTTCGGGTCAACAGGGATGCCGATGTGCTCCAACCCAAGTCCAAAGGTGTTCGGGACCCTCCCGACCGATAGAAGGGCCATTTCCACGGTCACGGTCTCCGGGGAACCCTGGGCGTAGCTCAGGCCATATTCGACGCGGTCGGAACAGGTACGCAGGTGGTCCAGTTTGGCGCAGCGATGCACGATGACCCCTTGGTTCTCAAAGTTGCGGCTGATGAGCTCGCTGACATCCTCATCCTCGAACGGAAGGATACGTTCGGCGCGATCGATCAAATGGACCCGTGTCCGCCCCAGCAGGGAGAAGATGGTTGCGAATTCACATCCGATGACACCGGCACCGATGATCACGATGCTTTCCGGCAGGTCAGCGATCTGGAAGATGCCATCGCTGGTAAGCACGCGCTGTTCATCTACTTGGATATTGGGGAGCTTCCTAGGTCGACTGCCAGTGGCCAGGATGAAGTCATCGGCGGAGATCCGGGTGCGTTTGTCACCCATGCTGATCTCCACAGTATGGGCATCGATGAACGCAGCTTTTCCCCGCGCATGCCGGAACTGGTCGCTCTGGTTCTCCAACAATTGCATGTGGCAGGCGTACAGATATTTTCGCTCGAAGGCGGCTTCATTCACAGCGCGACTGATCTCCTCCCATCCCGGATGGAATGGTTCGCGCCCACGGAGGCGGACCATGTCGTTCGCGTTGGCCACCCGTTGACTGATCTCCCACAAGGTCTTGGATGTCAGTGCCCCGTTGTAGATCCCAGTACCTCCGATACGGTCCTTTTCGATGAGCAGGGTGCGCATTCCCAGATCGAGAGCACGCATGGCGGCGGCGTAACCCGCCGGTCCGCCACCAATGACGCAGAGGTCATAGTGTTCCATTCGAAGGATGCTCCCCGACGGGGAACATGCGTTGTACGCGTACACCGACGATCGGTTTCGCCGATCCACCATGTTCCTGTGGAAACTCAGCGATCAGTGCGCTCCCTGAGTATCCTTTCGGCGCCATGGCGCGTAGGAAGGAACGGAAAGGACCACCTGTGAACCGATCTGTACGTATCCTCTAGTCTGCCTCCATGCTGGTCCCGGTCCTGCATGGCCATGGGCAATGCCCGACGCTGTATGACTACTACGGTGTTCCTGAAGCTGCTCCGGTCTGGTACAGTTGCTCGGGGACCAATTTCACGCTGTTGGTCGGTTCTCCCCAGACCATCGGGGCATTCACCATCGATTGGGGGGATGGTTCGCCTCTCTACTCCGGTGCATCCCTTGTTCCGCCTCAGACGGTGGGTCATGTGTACAGCACGGCGGTCGCGGTATATACGCTCACATTCACGGAGACCGCCACTGGTTGTGTGACCACGGGTACGGTGATCATGGAGGAAAGCACCAGTGCATCGATACAGATCCCGATCGGAGGTCTGACACAGGTCTGTGCGCCACAGGCGGTGGAGTTCATCAACTCGAGCACGAACACCTCGGAAAATACTGTCTTCACCTGGGACTTCGGAGATGGCACACCGTTGCAGGTATTCGACCATACCAATTTCGGTCAGACCATCTCGCACACGTATCTCCCTGGTACGGTGAGCTGTGAGACCACGGTACGCCTGTACGCCGAGAACCATTGCAATACGCTGCAGGGAGGGGCCAGCCAGGCCACCTTCAATCCCATTCGTGTCTGGGACCTGGACAGCGCCAATATCGCCCCATCGGCCACGCTCCTGTGTTGGCCCGACAATGAGGTCACCTACCTGAACGTCACGGACCGGAACTGCCTGAACCAAGGGAACATCTATCAGCGTTTCGAGTACTGGAACTTCGGGGACTACTGGGGGCAGGGCCAGGATTCGATCATCGATTGGACCCCTTGGCCACCGACCTTTCCGCATACTATTGCTTACCCGGGCATCGGAACGTATGAGGTCACCATGCTCGACAGCAATTATTGTGGGATCGACACCGCTCGGGTGACGATCACGATCGTACCGCCACCGAACGTTTCCCTGAGCGTGGATCCGGACACCATCTGTGCTGGAGAGACGGCCTTTTTCGAGCAGGTGACCAACGGTGGTGCGAACTACTTCCAGTGGAACTTCGGTGCGGGCGGAGGTTGGAACTCCACCGGCGCTGGCGATCAGGCTCAGACGTACAATACGGCCGGTGAATATCTGATCTCCTATGCTGCCAGCATCCAAGGTGCAACCGCCGGCTGCGCAGATACTGCTTCGGTTCCGCTGGTGGTCCTGCCAAGCCCGGATGCATCCTTCACCGCCGATCAGGTCGCTGCGTGCGACTCCCTGACCGTCACCTTCACGAATACCTCGGTCGGAGGCTTGAGCCGGCTGTGGGACTTTGGCGATGGCACCACCAGTACGCTTCCGCAACCCCCTCCTCACTTCTATGGGTCCACGGGTACATACACCGTGACACTCACCGTGGAGAACGCCCAAGGGTGTTCCAGCAGCAGCAACCTGGACATCACCGTTTACGATCCACCGGTCGTGCAGATCGGTGCACAGAACGTTTGCGAAGGAATGCTGGCCCAGTTCCTGGATGAGACCGTAACCGCCCCAGGGAACGAAGTGGTACAATGGGATTGGGACCTGGGCGATGGAACTCTTTCCAACCTGCAGGACCCTACGCATCTGTACGGCACTTCCGGGGGCTTTGTGGTGACGTTGGTGGCCACAACACCCTATTGCAGCGGTGCAGGAACCCAGAACGTACTCGTGGAGCCTGCACCGGTCGCAAGCTTCCTTACTACCCCCACCACGGGATGCAGTCCGCTGCATGTGCAATTCACCAATACCAGTACCGGTTTCGCTTCGCAGACCTGGGACCTTGGCGATGGTTCCACGAGTACCCTTCCGTCGCCATCCCATGTGTATCTGAACGCAGGCCCCGGGGACCGGACCGATACGGTACAGCTGGTCGTATCCACCTTGTTCGGATGCACCGACACCGCCACCGCGATGGTCACTGTTTCCCCGCCTGTCGTGGCCGCGTTCACGCACAATGCCCAACCCGGCTGCGCGCCGCTCGATGTACAGTTCAACAATACCAGCAGTGGCGCTGTCAGCTATGTCTGGGACTTCGGTGACGGGACCACCTCCACCCAAAGCTCCCCTGCCCATCAGTATATCAACAACACCTTGTTCCTGCAGAACCATCTGGTCTCATTGATCGCAACTTCAGCTTCGGGATGTGTGGACACGACGAGCCAGACGATCTCCGTTTACCCGGCGCCGAACTTCCAGTTCGCTGCCCAGCCGGATAGTGGTTGCAGCCCCTTGTCCGTGACCTTCCCGAGCATCGTTGGAGCTGTCAACTATCAATGGGATTTCGGAGATGGCTCGGCCGGCACCGGTGCTTCGCCCACGCATACTTACCTGAACAACACTGACTCCGTGTTGGACCTTACGGTGACGATGATCGGAGCGAACGCGTTCGGATGTGTCGACACGGTGCAGGATGTGGTCAGTGTGTTCCCCGATCCGGTGGCCGACTTTGCGCTGGGTCAGACCACCGGCTGCCATCCGTTGTCAGGTCAACTCACCAATCTGAGCATCGGCGCGACCGATTACCTGTGGGACTACGGGGACGGAGCCAGTTCCACGACCGGTTCCACGATTCATGCACATACCTGGACCAACTTCCAAGGGCCTGGACCGATCTCCTATCCGGTCACGCTTACGGCCACCAACATCCATGGGTGTGCGCAGGTCGCGACCGCTTCGGTGGAGGTGTATCCTGAAGTTCAGGCGGCTTTCACTCTGGATAGCAGTGGATGCAGTCCGTTCGATCCCGATCTGGCCAATGCTTCCACGGGAGCGAGCTCCTATTTCTGGGACCTGGGTGACGGCAGTGGAAGCACATTGAGCGCTCCTTCGCACAATTATGTGTTGCAAGGGGTCGCCGATTCGCTGTTTCAGGTCCAACTGATCGCCACCTCAGCGTATGGTTGCAGCGACACTGCGACGGCTCCGGTCCTTGTGCATCCCGCGCCGATCGCACAATTCTTCCCGCTGCCGTTGGTGGGATGCCAGCCGCTGGATGTGGACTTCGATGACCAGAGCATAGGTGCCCAACAAGTGAACTGGTCCTTTGGTGATGGGGCAATGATCAACGTTCCCCCGGGGGATCTGAGCCACACATACTCCCATGGTGCCGCAGTGACCCAGACCTTCATCGTTGAACAGATCGCAAGCTCGGTCCATGGTTGCTTGGACACCACATCCCGAACGGTCGATGTGTATCCGCAGGTACTTGCCGCGTTCAACGTTCCATCATCCGCGTGCTCCCCCTTCCAGGTGGAGCCCGTCGATCAGTCGATCGGTGCCACTACGTACCTCTGGGACATGGGGGATGGCACCGTGCTGGGAGGGCCGGCGCCGAGCCATGCATTCATCAACAATTCCGGTTCGGACCTGCAGCGAACGATCACGCTCATAGTGACCTCAGCATTCGGTTGTTCGGACACGGTGCAACAGTCCGTTACCGTCCTATCCGCTCCCACGGCGGGGTTCCAGGCGACACCCTTCACGCAACAGTATCCGTCGTCCACGATTTCCATCACCAACACGTCCGTACAAGGGAACTTCTCCTATGCCTGGGATATGGGGGATGGGGTTACGAGCACGCAGCAGTTCCCGATCGATCACACTTACAACACGTGGGGACAGTTCACCATCCAACTGGTCGTGAGCAATTCGGTCTGCTCAGATACCGCGACGCAGGTGGTGGAAATTACCCCGCCCTTGCCTACAGCGGGTTTTATTGGTTCCGGACAAGGATGTGTCCCCTTGACCGTGAGCTTCACCAATACATCCTTGTTGGGTCAGTCCTATCAGTGGAATTTCGGGGACGGTGGCTCCAGCACGGCGGATGATCCGGTATACACATATACCATTCCGGGAACGTATACGGTCTCCTTGACCGCCATCGGTCCGGGAGGGACCGTGAATACCGCGGTCCATGTGGACTCCATCGTGGTTCATCCCAGTGCCAACGCCTTTTTTGTGCTCCAGCCGGGAGAGGTTGTCGTACCCAGTCAACCAGTTTTTACGTACAACCTCTCCGCCAACGCGGATAGCTACTTCTGGAACATGGGGGACGGGACCACTACTACGGAGTTTGCGCCGGTGCATTACTACACCGCACCAGGGACCTATGACGTGACTCTGATCGCGAACAATGCCTGTAACTGCCCCGACACGTTCACTGTGAACGAGGCGGTCACCGGAGAAGCGGCCGGGGATATCCAATTCCCGAACGCGTTCACACCGAACGACCTGGGTCCGACCGATGGCTCCTATGATCCCCAGAGCTTTGACAATGACGTGTTCTTCCCGTTATACAGTGGCGTGGAAGACTACCATTTGCAGGTTTTCAACCGCTGGGGTGAGCTCGTTTTCGAATCGTTCGATGTGACCAAGGGATGGGACGGATACTATCGCGGCAGGCCGGCCAAGCAGGATGTCTATGCGTGGAAGGCTAGGGTCAGGTTCAGCGATGGCAACGAGACCACACAAGCCGGGGATGTCACTTTGATCCGATAAGCACATGAAACACACGACGCTCTTCTTACTGGCCCTGGTCCTGGCGGGGACCCTGTGTGGCCAATCCGGCTATCAGAGGACCCACAACAAGATGCTGGATGAGGCACAGCTCCTACTGGCAGCGGGTGACCATCTGGAGGCGGCCAAGATCTATCAGCGTTTGGTGCGCTTGGATACCAGCTTCGCGGAGGTCTCGTACGAGTTGGGTCTGTGTTATTTGTCGTTGCCGGGTGCATGGGAAAAGGCGGTCCCCTTGTTCGAAAGGAGCGCCAGACAGGGGCATACCGAAGCGGTCCATCAACTTGCCTTGTGCCGACACAGGGCTTCGAAATTCGACGAAGCCATCGATCTGTTCAACCGGTACAAGCAGATCCATCATCGTGCAGAGCCCGATGCTCATGTGGACGATCGGATCGCCATGGTGCGTAATGCGAAGCGGATGGTGCGTCAGCCTGTGGACCTGAGCATCCGGAACATGGGCCCAACGGTCAACTCACCCTCCCACGATTACTGTCCACTGGTGACCAGCGATGGCGATCGAATGTACTTCACAAGCCGTCGCGAAGGCACCGTCGGATCGAGACGCGATCCCTCCGGCCAGTACTTTGAGGACATCTACACGGCCATCAGGACCGATGGTGTGTGGAGCAATGCGGTGAATGTCGGAAGACCGTTGAACAGCGACCTGCAGGACGCGACCGTCGGTTTGGCGCCGGATGGCGCGTCCATGATCGTCTATCGGACCAGCGATGACCTGGTCAGCGGAGACCTTTTTGAGAGCAGACAGGAGAACGGAGCGTGGAGCGAACCGATGATCATGACAGAGCGGATCAATTCACCCTCGCACGAGCCCAGCGCAAGCATCTCGCCTGATGGGAATGAGATCTATTTCACCAGTGATCGACCGGGCGGATTCGGCGGAAGGGACCTGTATCGTATCCGACGCCTTCCGAACGGAGAATGGAGCCTTCCGCTCAACCTGGGCCCCACGATCAATAGTCCCTACGATGAGGATGCACCGTTCATCCACAGCGACGGCATGACCCTCTTCTTCTCCTCCAACTCCCCGCGGAGCATGGGGGGGTATGACGTCTTCAAAAGCACCCTGCTCAACTATGACGACTGCAGTTGGAGCGATCCGGAGAACATGGGCTATCCTTTGAACACGGTGAACGACGATATCTATTTCTGCCTTTCAGAGGACGGCACCACCGGTTACTTCTCTTCAGAACGCAATGGGGGACTGGGAGCTCAGGACATCTATCAGGTCGAGTTCCCAAGCAACCAGTTGACCTACCTGATCGTGCGTGGTGTCGTCATGGACGCCCTGGACATGCCTGTCAAGGCACGGATCATGCTGACCGACCTATCGGGTGAGGAGATCGTAGGGATATACAACACGGATCAGCACACGGGTCGATACCTGATGGTGCTGGAGCCTGGAGAGCGGTATTCCCTGCAGGTGGAAGCACCGGGACATGAGCTGGTGGTGGAGGAGATCCATGCGATGGAGGGAGAGGGAGCCATGGAGATGAGCCATGAAACGCGGCTGAACTCGCTGGACACCAGTTCCCGACTTTCCGATCATGGCCAATAAGCAACGGAGCTGGTGGCCGGTCCTCGTACTATGGACCAGCGGGATCTGTGCCCAGGATGCACAGGTGAGCCAGTTCTATGCGTTGCCGACCTATTTGAACCCGGCGTTCGTGGGGACCAGCCTGCAAACACGGTTCGCCCTCGGTTTTCGGGACCAATGGCCCAGTATCCCGGGGGCCTTTGTCACCTATAATGCCGCCTTCGACCATTACATGAGCAACCTGAACAGCGGTGTGGGGGTGTTGCTTACCCACGATCGCGCGGGTTCCGGTGCCCTGCGTTATACGCAAGTGGCCGCACAATATGCATATGAGATCGAGCTGAAGCGCAAGGTATTCATCCGGCCGGCCTTGCAGGTCGGCATGGTGCAACACGCCGTTGACCTTTCACGGCTCACGTTCGGAGACCAGTTGGCCCGGGGCGGTGATATTGCCACCTACGAACATGTGGATGGGTTGAACACCAAGTATGGGGACGTGGCCGCAGGTGCCTTGTACTTCACCCCCAAGATGTGGCTGGGTATCTCCGCACACCATCTCAATGCCCCCAACCAATCCCTGCTATTGAACGAAAGCCGCGTACCGCTGCGCCTCGGCATGCACGGCGGGTATCGTTTCGCATTGAAGTCGCCGATCATCAAAGAGCATCCTGAAAGCATTGTGGCGGCCTTCAACTATCGGGCGCAGGGCAAGTACGATCAACTGGACCTTGGAGCCTACTACGAACGCGAACCGTTCTTTGCAGGTCTCTGGTACCGGGGTATTCCTTTGTTCAAATCGTTTTCGCCCGGATATGCGAACAACGATGCGATCGCGGCGCTGATCGGCCTCATGGTCAAGGATATGCGCATCGGCTACAGCTACGACCTTACCATTTCGCGTTTGGCGGGTTATTCCGGAGGAGCACACGAGGTAACGCTGACCATTGAACTGGCCGACAAGCGAAAGAAGCGCTCGATCACCAAAAGGCGGATCGTCCCCTGCGCCAAGTTCTGAGCTACGGATCCGCCTTTTCCGATAGTTCGATCCACTTTTCGGTCATGAGGTCCAGCGCACGTGCGACCTCCTCCAATTCCATGGACAGTTGGGCCCGTTGCTCGTGTGGCGTGGATTCGTCGGTGATCCGTTGAAGCATCTCGGCTCTCCGGGTCTCCTGAGCGGGTATCTCCACCTCCAGTCGCTCCAGCTCCAGTCGCTCCGCGTAGGTCATCTTCCGCGGTCTGTCGGTCCGTCTTTCGGTGGCCCGCACCTTTTTCCGATCGGTCGCGGGCTCCGGTCTTCGTTGTTGCAGGGAACGTAGTTCGGTGTACGACCCGACGTGTTCCCGGATCCTACCATCCCCTTCAAAGACCAGCAGGCAGTCGCAGATCTTATCCAGGAAAAAACGGTCGTGCGTGACGACCAGGATGCAGGCGTCCAGGTCAGCGAGGAATTCCTCCAGTGCGTTCAAGCTCGGGATATCCAGGTCGTTGGTCGGTTCGTCGAGCACCAGTACATTCGGGTTCCTCATCAGGACCGTGCACAGGTACAGCCGACGCTTCTCGCCACCGCTGAGCGTGCCGACCTGATGGAACTGCTGGTCCCGATCGAAAAGAAAGCGCTCAAGCAGCTGGGCTGCGCTCAGTTTGCGCCCCTTGTTCAAAGGGATCACTTCGGCGATGTCCTGAACGACCTCGAGCACCCGTTTGGTCGGATCCACGTCCAGCCCCTTCTGGTCGTAGTACCCCAGCCGAACAGTATCACCGATGACCACTTTCCCTCCGTCCGGCGTGAGCCTGCCAGTTATCAATTCAATGAAGGTGCTTTTGCCCACACCGTTGGGACCGACCAGGCCGATCCGGTCAGAACGCTTGAACGAGCGGTCGAACTTGTCCACGATCTTCATGGCTCCGAAGGACTTGACCAAGCGACGCACTTCGATGACCTTGCCTCCCAGACGCTCGGTGGCGATCTCGAGCCGCATGTCCTCCTTTCTATTCTTGTGTCGCGCCGCCTCTTTCAGATCATCGAATGCGGCCACCCTGCTTTTGCTTTTTGTCCCTCTGGCCTTCGGCATGCGTCTGACCCATTCCAGTTCCCGACGCATGAGCCCCTGGAGCTTGTGTTGCGTGGCGTCACGCACTTCATCGGCAAGGGCCTTCTTTTCCACGTAGTAGGAGTAATTCCCACGGTAACGTTCCAGGCGACCTTGATCCAGGTCCAGTATCACGTTGCACACATTGTCCAGGAAGTAGCGGTCATGTGTAACGAGCAGGACGGTCAGCTCGGAACGGGAAAGCTCGCCCTCCAACAACTCGATCATATCCAGGTCGAGGTGGTTGGTCGGTTCATCGAGCACGACAAGTTCCGGGCCGTTGAGCAGGCACTTGGCAAGCGCCAGGCGTTTTTGCTGGCCACCGCTCAGTTCCGATACCGGGCGTTCCAGGTCCCGGAGCCCGAACTGATGGAGAAGCCCCTTGGCCCTGGCTTCGTGGTCCCACGCGCCAAGCGCCTCCATGCGATCGATCGCCTGTTGCAAACCGGTTGACCCCGGTCGTCCCGCGAGTGCGTGTTCATAAGCGCGAATAGCGTTCGATACCGGGTCGTCCTGGTCGAGCATTTCGTCGACCAGCGAGCGATCCCCGGAAAGGGTGGCTTCCTGGCCGAGATAACCGATCTGGATGGCCCGGTTCAATGTGACCTGTCCGGAATCCGGGGTCTCGATACCCGCAAGACACTTGAGAAGCGTGCTTTTTCCGGTTCCGTTCCGTGCTACGATCGCAGCCTTCTCCCCGCGCTCCAACCCGAACGAAAGGTTTTCGAAAAGGAGCTTCGGCCCATATCGTTTGGCCAGTTTTTCGACCGACAGGACATTCATGCCTGGGAAGCAGCTTCCTCGTCGATCAGTGCCACCCGCTGTGTCAGTTCATGGTAGCAGAGCACATCCTTCGCGAAGTAGTGCACGGCCATGCTTTTCCGCGAGCGGTCAGGACGGTCCATGCGTTTCCCCCCATGCACCAGATTGGCGTGCCACAGCAGGACATCCCCCGGTTCAGCGTGGAACTCCCTGGCTTCGAACCCGCCTTGATCGATCCTCCGTTGAACTTCCTGCTCATAACGGGCGTAGGCATCCTTGCCAATGGTGAAGGTGCCTCCCCCATGATCGAAATCCGGGTTGAGCAGATACGCCAGCTTGTGGCTTCCGGGATAGTACACGAGCGGTCCGTTGTCGCTGTGTATCGGTTCCAGCGCAACCCATGCCGCTGCAAGGTATCCGAGCGGATGGGTGG
>JAGQVN010000308.1 GCA_020437905.1 Flavobacteriales bacterium | reverse complement strand
GACCGCATCCACAAGTGGGCGAAGGAGGCCGTGAACAACTTCGCGGAAGGCGATGAGCAGCGCGCCATGCTGATGGGTGCGAAGCGCTTCAGCAAGAACACACCGATCAATACGGCCGAGCTGCGGAAGCTGGTGGCGAAGAAGATGTTGAGCGAGGGGAAGTACTGCTACTGAACCTCGGGATCAGGGCGCTGCACCCAACGTAGCGAGCAGCCCGCCACTGACGCGCAGGAGCTGGAGCTCGGACACCTTGGTGTCAAAGCCGCTGACCACGAACTGGCGCTCGGCGTTGGCCAGGTCCAGTTGCGCCTGACGGAACTGCAGACCGGTGAGCTGGCCGCTCTGGAACAGTTCGCGGGTCCGATCGAAGTTGAGCTGGGCCGTTGATACCGCATCCTGCTGGATCCGCATCACCTTGCGTTGCGCGCTCCATGTGGTAAAGGCGTTGCGTACATCGCGTTCGACCTGAAGGCGCGCCTGTTGCTCACTGAGCGCCGCATTCTCCGCACGCAACTGCGCCACCTTGGTCTGGCTGTTCACACGCCCCCCGTCGTAGATCGGAACACTTAGCGTCAATCCTCCATTGAAGCCTTGCGTGGTGGTACCCAGCACGATCCCGACCCCGTTCACCTGATCGCTCAGTCCATAACTGGCACTGAGGTCCAGCCTTGGCCAGCGCAGCGCCTTCGCGATCCGCTCATCGGCTTCAGCCATCCGCATCCGGGTCATCGTGGACAGCACCACCACGTTGTATTGCATCGCCTCGCTGACCAAGCGCTCCTCATCAAGCCCCTGCGCGTAATTCGTGACGCGCGCTACGATCACCGGCTCCTCGGGAGAACGGCCAAGGAGCACATTGAGATCGCGTGCTGTGCGTGCTCTTCGCTCCATGGCCAGGATGAAGGAAGTGCTGTCCGCCTGCAGGTCCACCTGTGCGTTCAACACATCCAAACGCCCCGCCCCACCCAGTGCGGCCTTGCCTTCCTGACGCGCGAAGCGGTCCAGTGAAATATCCAGTATGCGCTGCGTGATGGCCACATCCTCGTCGAGGGCCGCCAGGGCGAAATACAGCGCAATGACCTGGGTGAGGGTACCCTCCAACTGTGCACGGCTCTGGAGGTCGGCCAGCTCAGCGTTCAGCTTCGAGCGCTGGAGCGACGCGAAATTGCCCATGCCATTGAACACGGTGTAGCTCAACCCGACCTGACCGGTGAGGGCGGTCGACACCACGCCGCTCTGTTCCACGTCCGGTATGCCTTCGATGAAATCAAGCCGGGTATCCTGGTTGTTATAGGTCCCGCGGCCAGTGGCGTCCAAGCGGGGAAGCAGTCCGGCATTGCCCGGTGTCGCCAAGGCATCGGCCACCTCGGCCTCGTTGCGTGCGATCAACACCCCGTGCTCCTGCTCCAAGGCCAAGAGGACAGCACGTTCAAGGCTCAGTGTGTCCTGTGCTGAGACCGGGAGGCCCATGACAAGGACCAGCCAACTAAGTCCGCGTGTCCTGGAGATCCTCATAGGGCAATTCTTTCACAGCTGGTTCATCCGCTTCCGCAGTAGGCCATTCCGCATTCCACAACCACCAACGCAGGCGGCGCATGTTGTTCAGTGCCGCGAGGAGCGTCGGCAGCACGATCAAGGTGACGAAGGTGGCGACGGCCAGGCCATAGGCGACGGTGATGGCCATCGGGATCAGGAACTGCGCCTGAAAGCTTCGGTTCAGCGTCAGCGGTAACAGACCGGCCACCGTGGTGAGCGATGTGAGCAGGATCGGGCGCAAGCGGGAGAGCGCCGCTTCACGGAGCGCCTGCTCGAAGGGCTTGCCTTCCTTCATGTTCGCATTAAAGGTGGTGACGAACACCAGGGAGTCGTTCACCATGACCCCGATCAAGGCGATGAGGCCGAAGAAGCTGAAGAGGCTGATCTGTACGCCATGGACCCAATGCCCCCACCCCACTCCAATGAATCCGAACGGAATGCAGAACAGCACGGCAAGCATCTGCCAGAACGAACGCAGCGTGATCACGATCATGGCGAACATGATGATCAAGGTGATGGGCATTATCCTTTTGGCGGAATCGCCCACTTTCTTGCTCTCCACGCCCTGTCCTTCGAAACTGTAAGTGATCCCCGGATAGCGTGCGATCAATGGAGCCAAGATCTCCGCCGCGATGGTGGCCTGGGCATCCGTGGCGCTCAGGCTGCTGTTCGCCAGATCGGCCTCCACGCGGACCTCACGCTTGCCATCCAGGTGGTTGATGGTCCGGATGCCCCGTTCGATCCGGTAGGTGGCCAATTCCTTCAACGGGAACTGCCGACCGTCCAGGGTACGGATGCGCATGTCCTCCAGGTCACGGAGCGATGCACGACCCTCGTCGGCATACCGCACATAGACTTTGACCTCATCCGCGCCGCGCTGAACCCGTTGCGCCTCGAAGCCGAAGAAACCTTGTCGCACCTGAGCTGCGATCTCCGAATGCGAGATCCCAAGGAGGTGAGCCTTATCCTTAAGTTGCAGGATCACCTCACGGTTGCCGGGGCGATCGGAATCCACCACATCGCGCAGCGTGGCCATCCGGGAAAGCTCCTCACGCAGATCCAATTTGGCCTGTTCCAGCTGGGCCAGATCATGACTGCGCAGTGAAACGGAAACCGGCTTTCCGAAGGGAGAGGAAAGTCCGAAGGTCAAGTTGGTGACACCTGGTATCGCACCTACACGTTCACGCAGGGTGTTCGTCAATTCCTCCGCACGGAAGCCGCGCAGCTCACCGTCCAACAGAATGATGTTCAACTTTCCCTGCTCCGTTCGGGGGCCCAGGATCGTTTGCACCTTGAGCACCACATCGGTGGGTTCCTCCGGGCGGGAGCTGAATTCTTCGTTCATCTCCCACACCAAGGCTTCGATTCGACGCAGCTCGGCGAGAACGACCTGCTCACGGGTACCGCCGACCATTTCAAGCTCCACCTGCACATCGTCCCGCTCGATCTGCGGGAAAAAGGTGAGCCTGATGACGCCTGCGCCGACCGCGCCGATCGTGACCGCCAGGAGAAAGAACGCGATCCCGAACGTCAGCATCTTGTTCCGGATGAATCGGTCGAAGAAGGGACCGTAGCGCCGATCGCGAAGCTTCGCCATCACGCCGTCCATGAAGGCCTCCACCCTGTTCTTCCGCGCCCTGCTGAGACCACGCGAATGCGCCACATGCGCCGGCAGGATGTACGCGGCCTCCACCAGGGAGAACACCAACGTGGCAATGACCACGAAGGCCATTGCCGGTGCGAAGTCCCCCAATCGTCCTTCAATGAAGAAGAAAGTGGTGAACGCGGCAACGGTGGTGATGATGGACGAGATGACCGCAGGAAGGACCTTCTGGGTCCCTGTGACCGCGGCCTGGATCGGGGGCAGGCCGCGTTCATATTCCTGGTAGATGCTTTCGCAGATCACGATGCCGTCATCCACCAGGATACCCACGACCAGGATCATGCCGAACAAGCTGAGCACGTTGATCGTGATGAAACCGGGGGCAAGGATGAACATCCCAGCGAACGCCACGGGAATGCTCAGGGCCACCCAGAATGCGAGGCGCCAGTTCAGGAACAGGGCCAGCGTGATCAGGACCAACGCGAAGCCTTGCAAGCCATTGGTCACGAGCATGTCGATCCGTTGCTTCAGGACCTTGGTGGCGTCGTTGATCAGTAAGGCACTGGCGGTCGAATGGGTGGTATTGAAGCGCTCGATGTACGCCAAGGCTGCATCGGCATTGGCCAGGATGTCCTCGGTGACCGTGCTGTACACACTGACCACGACGCTTTCGGTGCTCGCACCCGAACGACCGGGCAGGCCGACATAGTTCCGATCGGGCGCATCGGCCCACACATCGCGCACGTCGGCAACATCCTGCAGGCGCAGGAGACGGCCATCGGTAGAAGCGCGCAGCACGATATTCCGGAACCCTTCCGCCTCCACTTGCTTTTCGCGAACGCGGATCAGGAGTTCCTCTTCATCGGTCCGGACCTTTCCTCCCGTGACATCGAGGTTGGCATTGCGCACCGCCGCTGCGGCTTGGGCAAAGCTTAGTTGGTTCGCTCGGAGGTCCGCTTCCCGGAAGGCGACCTCGATCTCCTCCTCCGGGAACCCGGACAATTCCACCTTGCTGATGCCATCCACCGCCAGCAACTCGGATTCAGCCTGCCGGGCCATTCGTTTCAAGGCACGCAGATCCAAGCCTTCCCCGCTGATGGCGAAGCTTACAGCCAACTGCAGGTTCTCGCGCTTGAACGTGCGGATGGGTTCCATCCCATCGGGCAATTGGGGGACCTGATCCACCGCATTCTTCACATCCTGGAGCACCTCATCGGTGTCATAACCCTTGACCACTTCCACCGTGATCAGGCCACTGTTCTCCTGGCTCACACTGCTCACGCGCTCCACACCGGACACGCCCTTCAGGTTGTCCTCGATCCGAAGGACCACACCCGTCTCCACCTCCTCCGGGGAGGCGCCTGGGTAGAGCACCTGTACGTTGATGATCCGGCTCTCGGTCTCGGGGAAGAACGAGCTGCGCGTACCGCGCAGCCCGAAGAAGCCGAAGAGGAGGATCAGCACCATGACGGTATCCACCACCACGTTGTACCGGATGAAGTATGCGGTGAGCCCCTTCATCGCCGATGCAGGTCCGTACAGGTCTTTGGTGCGCAGGCGCTCATCGCGAAGGATCCTGGATGGGCACGACGCGAAGCCCATCGTAGGCGCCGCTCATGCGATCGGTCACGACCAACCGACCATCGCTCAGGCCACGAACGATGGACTCTTCCACACCCTGGTGCAGGACGTCGACCTGGACTGCTGTCAAAGCGGAATCCTGCACGACATATAGTCCGCCCCGGTCCAACAAGGCAGCCCGAGGAACTGCAAAGGCGCTATCGATCACACCAGCGCGGATCACGCCCTCCAGGTAGAGGCCGTCCCGTTGATCGGGCCCTTCGACCTTCACAAAGACCTTCACGGACTGTGTGTTTGGATCGATGCCCTCACCGATCCGAACGATCCGGCCCGACCAGTCCCCCGACCTATCACTGCTCCATAATCGGAGCGTATCGCCCACATGCGTGAACGCCAGTTCGGAAACCCCGACCGCCGTCTCCATCTCCAAGGATGCCGGAGCGATGAAGGTCCCGAGGCGCATTCCAGGCGTCACAATGGTCCCGGGTTCCACCATGCCTTCGGTGACGACCCCATCGAACGGTGCCCTGATGACATACTTGGCCGACCGTTCGTACAGCGCACGGATGCTGTAGTATTGGTCAAGCACCCCGCGACCGGCCAGGTAGTTCCTTTCCTGTTCATCCAGGACCTCGGGGATCGTCGGCAAGGGACCTTCCACAGGGATCTGGCCCAGAAAGCGCTCCCACTTTTCCACACTACCCGGCAGGTCGATGCGCATGTCGGGCACCAACTGTACGAGGGTACGGATAAAGGCGCTTTGCTGTGAATTGATCTGCGCACGCACCTCGCCATCATCGATGCGGAACAGTACTTCGCCTTTTCGGAACGAAGTGCCCTCGCGGAACGCTCGTTCCGTGCGCAAGAGAGCACCACTGACCTCGGCATTGATCACCATGCGGTCCGTGGCCTGCAACCTTCCGGTGACAGGGACCTGCACGTTCACCGCACCGTTCGCGACGGTGAACGTTCGCACCGCACGAGCACCTTCCCGGCCAGCGTGGCGCTCCGTGGCGGGTCGGCTGGAGACCAGCTTGTTGCAGGTGACCACACCGCCGATCATCAGCAGCAGGCCCAACACCACGGTCAGGCGCCGTTTAAAGAGGTCGTTCATGATCGGGAAGCATGTTCGTCATTACTCGGCAGACGCCGGAGCAAAGGTCCGAACTGTCCGGTGATCCGAACAACATGAACGCTGATCCTGTTCACGCCCTGGCGCTGTTTTTCCGTTTTCCGTTTCACTGAGCACGCACCCTCTTGCGCGAAGAGGCAGACAAGCTTCCACACAACGCATTGAGCCGGGCAAGCACGCATGCTCAACTGAGCAAAGCGTAGCTGATGAGCAAGCGGTCACCGTCGGTCCAGCGCAGCCAACCAGTGACCCCTTGATCATGGTCCAACTGCTCGGCGCTCACTTTGATCCATTGCCCACGCACCAGAAGGGGGCGCAGGATGGCATCTTCTCTTACCGCGACCTCGGAAGCATGATCCAATGGCTTGACGCGTACCACGAGATCATCCGTTCCGATGGGCTCGATCGAATGTACGGCCAGCAGGAACTCCGGCCATAGGAGCACATCGACCTGGTCGCGTGGAACCCATTTGGACATCCTGAGGGGAGCATTCACTTCCACTTCCACCGCAGTTCGGGAGAGGGCGAGCACGCGCAGAAGGAGGATGTCATAGTCCAACTTCATGTGCGCAGGAAGCAGCCAGGGTGGCGCCTCAACGATCGCGAACATTCCTGTTCCTTGCGCAAATACCACGCTGTCGACCGGTCTTTCATCATCCGGGCCGGTCAGGAAATGAAGTACGGATGACCGCATATCGGGCCGTGCCATGCCCAAGCCCATCACCTCAACCTCCACCTGGATCGATCCATTGTAATGGACCTGAAGCGAAACAGGTTCTGCGGATGCCGTGGGAATGCGCATGCGGTCCCGCTCATGCTCCTGGTCAAGACGCTCCTTCTCGCGTTGCTGAATAAAGCGCCACGTCAATGCGAGCAGGACCACCAGCGCGATCGGTCCTGCAACGGCGACGATCTGCCAAAGCATGCGTCGCGTGATCTTGATGGAGACAACGATGGATGCGATCAACAGGAATACGGCGCCCAAAACACCCCACATGAACACGATGGCACCACCGGCAAGCCCATCGGCCGTACTGACCTGAAAGCTACCCAGCCACAAACCCAGCATGAAACCAGGGATCAATGCGATGATGGCCAGCAGAACACCAGGCAGCAGCTTCGATCCGGGGGCCTTCGCGCTCATCTTCGAGCAAGGTAGCACGGATGAACAGGTTACTTACCAACGAGCGATACTCGGCGTAACTTCGGTTACCATTCAAGGAACATGAGCTCCACAACGCGAACGCTGCACGCATTCATGCTGATCGTACCGTTCGCTGCGGGTGCACAGACGTGGTATGCCTTGCCGGACTTTCCGGGGACCGGGCGCGACGATGGCATCGCGTTGACCCTGGACATCAACACGATCCTGGTCGGCACCGGGCTGGAGGTAGGTTGGAACCTGACCAGCGACTTCTGGAGCTACGACATCCTGACGCAGACCTGGACCCCAGCGATGGATCTGCCCTCCACACCACGACAGTACACGGCCGGTTTCGCGATCGATGGGATCGGGTACGTAGTCGGTGGCCTGGACGGCTCCGGTCCGGTGGTGGATGTATGGGCCTATGACCGTTCCTTGGACACCTGGACACCTGTGGCACCATTGCCCGCCTTTGCGCGTTATGCAGCCATCGGTTGGTCCCACGGTGGCAGAGGATTCATTGCGGGTGGGTTGGATGCCAACGGAACACCCACCAACGAATGTTGGTCCTATGATCCGACCACGGACCAATGGACCCAGCTGACCGCGGTACCAGGCCCGCCTAGGCATCGCACGCATGCCATGGACCTGCTGGACGCCGCGCTGATCTGCGGCGGTGCGGACAGCGCCTACAATGCCCTTGGCGACTGCTGGCTGTGGAATTATACTTCACAACAATGGACCATAGCCGCCTCGCTTCCGGTCGCGGTGTTCAATGGTGCGGCCATCGGCAGTTACGACCTGGCCTACCTGATCGGTGGTGATGTGGGCGGTGACAATTTCCGCAACGATGTATGGCGCTATCTGCCAGCGACCGACCAGTGGATCACCCTTACCGTAGGACCACCTCTGAACCCTCGGCGTGGGGCAGTGATCGGTTTCTCGGATGGATGGCTTGGCGGAGCGTTCTATGGCACCGGGCTGGATAATTCCTTTGTCCGCGAGCAGGACTGGTGGCACCTGGAGCTTCCCATCGGCTTGCACGAACGAGAAACCGGATCGTTGTTGGCTTTCCCCAACCCGATCGATGACCTTGTTCAGATCCGAGGTGCCGACCATTGCAATGAAGGCACCATTACCGTGAGCGACTTGGCAGGGAGTACGGTGTTCCGGGGCCCATTGACCACGACACCGATCGATGCCTCCGTGTGGTCACCGGGTTGCTACACTGCGATCATCACCGATCCTGTTGAAGGCACGCGGGTGCTCAGATTGATGAAGCGGTAGCACCTGCCGTTCCCGATCTTCGCCCCATGCAATTCCTGGAACCCGCCTTGGAGCGCTATGCGGAGGACCATTCCGCACCCGAACCCGAGCACCTGAGAGCATTGGCCGAGGAAACGCGTGCCCATGTGGCATTGCCGCAAATGCTCAGCGGCCACTTGCAGGGGCGTTTTCTCAGTCTGTTGAGCCACCTGGTCAGCCCGCGCGTGGTCGTGGATATCGGCACCTTCACAGGATATAGCGCCCTGTGCCTGGCCGAGGGCCTGGCTTCTGATGGCCAAGTGCACACGATCGACGTGAATAGCACGCTTGCCCCCATGGTACGGCGACACATCGATGCGGCCGGATTCCAAAAGCGGATCACACCGCACATCGGAACCGCAATGAAGGTGATACCAGAACTACCAACTCCCTTTGACCTGGTCTTCATTGACGCGGACAAGGAGAACTACCCACATTACTTGGAACTCGTGGTGGAACGCGCCAGGCCAGGTAGCTTGATCATCGCGGACAATGTGCTGTGGAGCGGAAAGGTCCTTGCACCACCTGCCGATCAGGATGAAGAGACACGCGGCCTGGTGGCATACGCTCGAGCGGTTCGAGATCACCCCCGACTCAGCCCTGTATTGGTTCCCTTGCGTGACGGGCTTCTTGTAGCACGGGTCAACTGACGGAGGTCAGTTTCAGCCCCGCGAACCTTGCCGAACTTGTGTCCATCATGAACCATCAACTGTTCTACAAGGAGCTAGGTCGACTGCTGTATGCCATCGCAGCTGCCGATGGAAAGGTCGCCGATAAGGAGGTCGCCATGCTGAAGAAGGTCGTCAAGGAGCAATTGGTGCCCCTGGAGAACAGCACGGACCATTTCGGCAGCGATCAAGCTTTCATTGCCGAGTACGAGTTCGAGGTGCTTGCGGACCGCAGCGCAGAAGCGGATGGTTGTTTTGATTCCTTCATCGCATACATCAGCCAGCACCTCGAGGAGCTCACCCCGGAGCTGAAGAAGTTGATCCTCGGGATGGCCGATGCGGTCGGTGACAGCTTCCACGGCACCAACAAGCATGAGCTCGCCTACCTGATCGAATTGCGCAAGGAATTGGCCAAGGCACGCTCCGAGGCCTGAAGGCACCATTACTGACGTAAACTTGGGGCGTTGGTTAGGCACCCCGTGATCGATCTGCGGAGCGATACCGTGACACGCCCCACCCCCGCCATGCGCCATGCCATGGCAAATGCCGAGGTGGGTGACGACGTATTCGGTGAGGACCCGACCGTTCATGGATTGGAGGACGAATTGGCAGGAATGCTGGGGCACGAGGCTGGTGTTTTCTGCCCGAGCGGCACCATGACCAATCAGATCGCCATCCACCTGCACACCCGTGCCGGGGATGAGGTGATCTGCGAAGAAGGCGCACACTTCTACCGCTATGAAGGAGGCGGGGTAATGGCCAACAGTGGCGCATCTGTGAAATTGATCCCCGGTGATCGTGGAAGGTTCACGGCCGATCAGGTGCGATCGGCGATCAATGACCCCAAGGCCGAATGGCTCGCACGAACAAGCCTGGTAAGCTTGGAGAACACCTGCAACCGGGGTGGTGGCGCCGTATGGGACCTGAACGAGGTGAAGGCGATCCGGAAGCTTTGCAAGTCGCATGGTCTCGCAATACATCTGGATGGTGCGCGCCTGTTCAATGCCCTGGCCGCAACACAGGAAGCACCTGATGCCTGGGGCAGGGAATTCGATACGGTCTCGATATGCCTCAGCAAGGGATTGGGTGCTCCGGTGGGCTCAGTGCTGGTCGGCTCCAAAGAACTGGTCGCTGAAGCAAGACGGGTCAGAAAACGCTTGGGAGGTGGCATGAGACAGGTCGGAGTGCTGGCTGCGGCCGGGTTGCATGCGATACGGCATCACCGGGCAAGGATCGATGAAGACCATGTGCGTGCACACCGATTGAGAACGGTACTGGAGGGACTGGATCATGTGCAGCGGGTAATGCCGGTCGACACCAATATCATCATCTACGAGCTTCGCGAGGACCACGCAGCGGATGTGCACGTAGCCGAGCTCAAAGCGAACGGAGTGCTGTGCATGGCCATCTCTTCTCATCAGGTGCGAATGGTCACCCACTTGGACATCACCGATGCTGATATCGAACATACGATGCACGTTCTGCAACGTCGAGGCTCATGAAACTCGGGCTGTTCTTCTTGCTTATCATCCTCGGGCCAACGATTTCTGCCCAGAAGTATGTGCGGTCGGGCTTGGAGAAAGGGATCCAGGTCGATCATCGATGGAAGCTTCCGAAGAGCGGTCCACCGGAGTTGTTGCTGCGCATTTCGAATACCACCGAGGTGCACAAGCAGGTCCATGTCACCGTGGATGTGGCGTACCAAGGCATGACCCGGGAAGTGTTCGAGGCGGACACATGCATCCGTTCGCATCAAGTGCTCGATGGCAAACTGAACGGGATCTTCTTCATCAGTTCCGCCCTTGATGGGGACGGCATCCGGCGTGGTGACGTTGACATCACCCTGGACCGCCTGGAGGTCCTGGATGGAGAATGCCCATAAGTGGCCCCATTCTGCCTGCCACCATCATCCTTCAAGAAAGGCGACTTGGCGCAAGAGCTGGTGGCTTGCTACATTGAACGCGTCGTGATGCCACATTCGCCATGAGCCAACACCCGCAACGGGCCATGTGGCCTTACGTCATGGTCGCCATCGTGGTGTCCATTGCCTTGGCGGTGGTCGTTTGGGGCATTCTGGCCATGCCACAACGGCACGCTGCATTGGCTCAGGTCGGAGGGGAACGGGTGATCGGCAACATGCGCTCACTTGTATTGTCAGAGCTCCGTTTTCTGGAGCGCGAACTTCAACGGGAAGCTGCATTCGTCGGGGGGATCGACTCCTTGGACATCCTTGAGCTGGAACCTCGCTGGTCCTCCCTTTTGGATAGTGAGCCTGCCATTCGCCGCATTCGCCTTGCAGATGAGCAAGGAGGTGATCTGTCACTGGCGCTCGGCGAGAACGGTATGCATTGGTCCAGGGTGCTCGTGCAGAACGGGGATCACATCCTTTGGCATTTGCCCACGGGTCTTTCTTCGGGCCACGATTCACTATGGACTCGTGCTACAGGCGGTATGAACGACGTTCGAACGAGCTCGTGGTACAGCCGGACCTTGGAGGAACAACGGGAGGTGCCGGTGTGGGTACTCGCTGCTCCATCGGAAACGGACAGCACCGGCGTGCTTTTTCTGGCCACCGTGGTACCCTCGATGAGCGGTCGCCGAGGATTTCGATTGATCTGTTTCGAAGTTGTCTCCGCGGATCTGTTGCGTTCGCTTCCCCGAAGCGACGTGCAGAACAGCTACACCGGTCTGGCAATGACGGCGGATGAGGTACAGCTGTTGCCTGTCCGCAGCGACGAGGATCGAGATGCCGAGGCTTTGTCCGAAGGATTGAGGCGATGGCGGTCCCTCGGATATACGAATACACCTGAGTTCTTCCGAGTGAACGATCGTCCGATGATGATCTACATCAGGCGTACCACCCTGAACGGGACCCACCTCTACCTCGGGGTCCTGATGGATATCACGCTCCTCAAACATTGGACGGCTGGCGAACAGGGCCTGCTATGGAGCGGTTTGGTCCTGTTGATCGTGTTGATCGTCCTACTGGTCCTCATCTTCCGCAATGACCGGGCTTCCATCCGGCAGATCAAAAAACAAAGCCAGCGGCAAAGGGCCCAGGAAAGAAGGCTGGCGAAGGCACTTGGGGAACGCGATGTACTTGACCGAGAAGTGCATCATCGGGTCAAGAACAACCTGCAGGTGGTCTCCAGCCTGCTCAACATCCAGGCGCAGCGGATCGAGGATGGACCCACCAAGCAGGAGTTCCTCAGGAGCAAGCAGCGTATCGATATCATGGCGGTGGTCCATCAGCGGCTCTACGGGCTTTCGGACCTGCGGCGGGTCGAACTGAGCACGTTCTTCGGGGGCCTGGCCAAGAACGTGGCGGACATGCATGGTCCACGAAGCCGGACCGTGAGCCACGAGATCCAGACCCATGATCTGGATTGTGACCCCGACACGGCGATCGAACTTGGCATCATCCTTTGTGAGCTGATGGCCAACTGCTACGAGCATGCCTTTCCATTGGTGACCGGGGGGCACATCGATGTGGAGGTGCAGCACCTGGGAACGGACCTGTACCGCCTCACTGTAAAGGACAACGGCACCGGCCTTGCCAAGGATGCACTGGAACGGAGCGGACGGCTGGGTTTCGACGTGGTATCATCCCTGGCCGACAAACTGGATGGCACCTTCAAGCATCACAGCAATGGCGGCACGACCTTCGATGTGTTGTTCCGGATGCAGCCTGGTCCGGGCTAAGGGCGCAACCATTCGATCTCCACACGCCGCTCCTCCGGGTCCCTTCCGATACTGCGACTGTCCCCGTAATAGTTCACCATCATCCGTTCGTCGGCGATCCCGCGTTCCATCAGATAACGGCGCACGGCCTTGGCCCGTTGCTCGCTGAGCCAGAGGTTCACGGCGGGGTCACCGGAACGGTCCGTGAACCCGGTGATCAGCACGCGGTCCGCAGGCGAGCGTGCCAATTGTTCAAAGACTTCGTTCAGTAATACGCGGTATTCCGCCTCGATGGCGTTGGAATTACGCTCGAACCGGATGGTCACGTTCTTGCGCGTCAATGCACTCAGGTTCGCTATGGGATTATCCGTGTCCGCCTTCTTGTCGCGTTGCAGATCGGCCAGCTCCAATTGGATGTCATCCATCCGGTCATCCAGATCTTCGATCCGATCGCGCAACTGCCAAAGCTCCTTGCGCTGGTCCATCCTGTCAATGCGCTGGTTGATCGCATCCAGCTCCGACTTGAGCCATCGGTCACGCTTGCGTCGAGGCTTGAACGGCGCAGCCATGGCCTCCTCTGATCCGGGAGGCGATGTTGTCCCTCCGCCAGGTTCCCATGGACCGGCAAGCTCCACCGGATCAGCCATAGCCAGAAGGGAATCGCTCATCGTGAGATCCAGGGCGCAGAGGAAATTGTCCTCATCAAAGACCGTTCCGCATACCGATGGCACGACCACTGTCCTTCCGGGATCGTCACCTTCAGGGGCCAACACCTGTACCATGGACAGCGGCAGCAGGTCCGCACGGATCTGTCGCTCCAATTCTTCGCGCTGCGACCGCACAAAATGATAAATGGCCAGATACTTTTCCGCTCCATCACCTGCATCGATACCGTGTGCGGCCTTCGACCAATCCAACTGGAGCAGTCGTTCCATTTGCTCCATGGTCGGCGCCGAAAACCCTGTAAAATCCTCGCGGACCCCGAATTCCTCCGCCGCCGACAAGGCCAGTCCATTCATATCGGCCATGAGCAGGCCCGGTGCTCGGTCACTTTCCACACCGCTCTTCCCAAAACGCACCTGGGAGTCCAGGTAATGACCAAGTCCGGCAAGGATCAAATGATCCAAAGCCAGGGTATGTCCACCGCTCACCGCCGAGGTGCGCTGGAATTGAAAGACAGGTTCGGGTGCACCGGGTGCGGATCTCCATGTACCCTGGAACAGGGGGTCCATGCTGGAACTGTCCGCCGGTATTCCGCGCACCATCAGCACCGACGCATCACCGTGTGTTTCCAGGATGATGTCCTGAGCCGAGCACGGAAGAGCGATCGTTGCGGCGAGAACTGGGATAAGGACACGCATGGACCGAGGCTGTGAACTTAGCGTACGCAAGGCACGCCGTTCAACGCCATACGCCTGAAGATCCCAACCGTGCTATCCACGATCAGCGGGGATGGTGGTCACGGAACGGCGCTTGCTTGCCCACAACCAAGCCTCCGAATGATCTGTGGTGACCAATAACTGAAACCCGGGTCGGTGAAAGCGATGGAAGAACCGCGCCTGGACCAGTTCCGCGTGATCGGAGACCAAAACGGCTACAGAACGGCCCGCTGGCGCTGAGACGCGCGCGAGCAGCAATTTGGCCATGTCGGAGATCAATGCGCCCGGCCCGATCCTTGCCAATACCGGGGCCTTGACAACAGGGTCAAGCGCAGAGACCAATCGGAGGATCTCCTTCATCTCCTGAACGCGGATCCGGGCCGTTGTCCCGAACACCACTTGCAGGATGCCCTCCTCCCGCCAGATCTCATAGGGAAGCATGGCGCTCCCAACATCCAAGTCCTCCACGACCTCAAAAATAACCGTGTGGCGGACGCTCTCCTTCATGGGGCACAGGAACGCTCCATGATCGGCTGTGGATAAACCTCCTTCCACCCCAGCGGAATGGACTTGGTCCTCGAAGGCATGCAACACGCCCGAACAGCTATCGCTGCGGCCCAAGACGAGCCCGGGCAACTGAAAAGGATCGAGGACCTAGCGGACGAAAACCGCTTCATCCACGCTCGTCCACTTCGCTCCAGGTGGCACCGTAGGCTCTCCGCAAGAACGATGAATGGGATGGAAGAGCGCTCAGGAGGAGCGTGCAACCAGAACAAAGAAGATCACGCCTGCCACGATACTGAACACCGTGTTCCCGAGGAATTCGACCCAGGCACCCTCGCGGATGAGCAGGTAATTCTCCATACTGAAGGTGCTGAACGTGCTGAACCCACCACAAAAGCCCACGGCCAGGAACAGCTTCAGCGCATCCCTTCCCTGCAATGCTTGGGTCCATTTCAGCACGAGCAAGGCCAGCAGCAAGGAGCTCAGCATATTGGCTGCGAAGGTGGCCCAAGGGAATGCCGAGCGGACGTCAAAGGCCAGGAACAAGCGCGATATTCCGTAGCGGGCCACACTGCCCAGACCACCACCCAGAAACACTGCGAACCACGGGCTCATGCGTTCTTCCGTTCCAGGAGCTTGAGGAAGATGCCCACAAAAAAGGCCCCGATCACCATTCCGTATAGCGCACCGACGATCACATCACCCGGGTAGTGCCTTCCCAAATAAATGCGGCTGTATCCGATCAGCGCAGCCCACAGCAGCAAGGGGATCCAGCTCTGGGACCAACGTCTGCGTAATACCCCGAACAGAAATGCCGCAATGGCGAAATGGTTGGCGGCATGGCTGCTTACAAAGCCGTACTGCCCACCACAGCCATCGACCACATGGACCATGCCCTGAAGGTCTTCCGCATGACATGGACGCAGCCGCTGGAACTGATCCTTGAACAACATCACGCTTCCACTGTCACTGGCGAATATCATGGCTGTGATACAGAGCACACCGATCCCCAGACCCCGCCAACCGAGCCAACGTTGTATGAGATACAGGAATACCGCGTACATGGGGAACCACATCACCATCTCGCTCACAGCTTCCATGACCCCATCGGCCCAGGGAGCGTGCATGCCGTTGATCAACAGGAACAGCTCGCGATCCAGATCCAACAGGGCGTGCATGGCTCAGCTTGAATGGATCTTCCGCCAGATGCGGTCCTTCAGTTCCTCGATCCCCAGACCGCTGATCGACGAGATCAACACGGTTTCCAGATCGCCTGGCAAAGTCGAGCACAATTCCTGCTGCAGCTCCTCATCAAGGAGGTCGCATTTGGTGATGGCCAGCAAGCGCTCCTTGTGCAGCAGCTCCGGGGAATACTGAGCGAGCTCGTTCAACAGGACCTGGTACTCGGCCCGGATGTCATCGGCATCAGCAGGTACCATGAACAGTAGGACACTGTTCCGCTCGATGTGGCGCAGGAAGCGCAATCCGATCCCCTTCCCTTCGTGGGCCCCTTCGATGATACCGGGGATGTCGGCCATCACAAAGCTGCGCCCATCGCGGTATGCCACAATGCCCAGGTTGGGGACCAGCGTGGTGAACGGATAGTCTGCGATCTTCGGTTTGGCCGCGCTCACTGCCGCTAGAAGCGTACTCTTTCCGGCGTTGGGGAATCCGACCAGGCCAACATCGGCAAGCACCTTGAGCTCCAGGATGAACCAGCGCTCCTGACCCGGTTCGCCGGGTTGCGCAAAGCGGGGAGCCTGGCGCGTGGCGGTCTTGAAATGCTGATTGCCCAAGCCACCACGGCCACCTGCAAGCAGGACGTGCTCCTCGCCTTCCGATGTGATCTCCAGCACCTCCTCGAAGGTATCGGCGTCCTTGACAACCGTACCCAAAGGCACTTCGATGACCACGTCCTCTCCGGAGGCACCGCTCATCTGGTTCCGCCCACCGGGTTCGCCTGGTTTGGCGATGACATGCTTGGTATAGCGCAGGTGAAGCAGCGTCCAAAGTTGGCTGTTGCCACGCAGGATGATATGTCCTCCACGACCACCGTCACCTCCATCCGGGCCACCCTTGGGCATGTATTTCTCGCGGCGCATGTGCGCGCTGCCAGCCCCGCCCTTGCCGCTGCGGCATTCGATGCGGATGTGATCGATGAAGTTGGCCCCTGACATACCGCGCGCAAAGATGATACGGATCGCCCCGAAGATCAGCTCATTGCGGCCTGCATAAGTGCGAAATAGCCCGAAAAGTCCCAGGGTTCCTGGAAATAGCAGACATCAAAGTCAAGTGCCATGAAATACCAGGTCCGGCACATGAAAAGAAGGAACAGAAGGGTGGTGGTTCGAAGGATCCTTGGGCTTTCGGCCAATTTGTGGACCATTGGAGCCAATACCAGCAAGAGCAACGGGACGTACTGCACAGTGGCTCGTTGACCGAAAGAACAACCAAAAGCCCAATCGTGCCAGGAAGCATTAAGATAGAGGATCAGGATGATTGCGACCGCCGACATCACCGCCAACCATGCCCGCGCACGAGCAGCGTAGAAAGCCGCCAATGGAAAAAAGGCAAAGAGCGGCGCCCAAGGTATCAAGCCGTTCCGGGCAGCGAAAAGGGTGAGCCCGATCCGGGGACTGGACCAATGATCGAATCCTTCCCCTTGGTAGGAGTAGTGCAACCACTCTCCGTGGGCCCAGTTCCAATAAATGAACTGTGGCAGAGCCACCACCAGTAGTGCCACTGTGTGATAAGCAAGCGCCCTTGCAGCCCAACCGGGATCCCGGACCCGACCCACCGACCAGGCGAACAGGACCATGACGATCACCACGTCGACAGGACGGGCCACGATGAGCAACGCCCCTGCGAGATAATGAAGAACGCTGTGGTGATCGGATCGACGATCACCTGCTTGCCAGGGAAGCGTGTATAACAGGACGGTAACGAGAAAGAACGAATACACATGGGAGTATCCCGGCATCCGATAGGCATAGTAGAACAAGGGGGTGGTGAAACTTGCCAAACCCAGCAGAACAACGGTCCATCCCACGCCGAGACCGGAACGACGGAGCAACACCCGACCCAACAGGAGCAATCCGATGGTCCAGTATGTGATGCCGGAAATGACCATCAGCTTCACATGGGTATCTGAAGTGCCATCCGTCACTCCCCAGCCTTCGATCAGCTCGGCTGCCAAATAGAAGGGAAGCTGCATGAGCGCAGTGACATAGGTGTACTTCGTGACGATCTTACCCCCCGTTGTATCGATACCGTTCTGCACCAGGCGCAGGCGGAAATGGTCAGAAGTACCGTCCACCAGCATCCCGGAGTGGATGGCTCCTGGCAGATACACGTAGTATCCGAAGGCATCGGCATGGAGCGGGTGTCTCCACCCACCCTCCTCCTCGACCTGCGCCTTTTTGATGGCCTGATGGCTCCAGCCCGCTATCCATAGGATCACAAGCATCCACCCCCAAGGACCGAACTTCCACGACACGCTACGAACAGAACATGTCATCCGTTTCTTGCCCAGCGTTCAAACCCATTCTCCGTTCCCGGATCCGGAGGGTCCGAACGATCGTTCGTGGAGTTAATCCTGCTCCGCCCGCACGGTCTCCACCGCTTCCACCAACCGGCCTGTGATCGTTGCCCGATCACCCATGCCATCGATGCCCACGAACTTGCCCTGTGCCGAGTAGAACTCTTTAAGGGGCGCGGTCTTCTCTTCGTACGTGGCGATGCGGTTCCTGATCACCGATTCATCCTGATCATCGGTCCGGCCACTGTCGGCACCGCGGCCCAACAGCCGTTTCACCAGTTCCTCCTCCGGCACTTCCAAGGCCAGCATCGTGGTGATCGGGGTGCTCTTCATGTTCAACATCTCATCCAGCGCCTCGGCTTGCTCCTGGGTGCGTGGGAAACCGTCAAAGATGAATCCCTTGGCATCCAGGTTGGCCTCCATCTTGTTCTTGATCATACCAACCACCACATGGTCAGGGACCAGTTCACCGGTATCCATCAATTCCTTGGCCTGAAGCCCCAAGGGCGTCTCATCCTTGATCTCGGCACGCAGCAGATCTCCGGTGCTCAGATGGACCAAGCCGTAGCGTTCTATGAGAAAGGTGCTTTGGGTGCCCTTGCCTGCACCCGGAGGACCGAAAAGTACGATGTTCAGTTTCTCGCTCATGTTCGCATGCCCTTACACGGGCTCATGTGTGGGTTCGTTCAAAATGAAAATGCCCGGGAGGTTCCGTCCCAGGCCGTCGTAATCCAATCCGCTCCCGACCACGAAACGGTCCGGTACCCGTACCGCTACGTGTTCAATGGGGAACTGCTGTTTGTAGGCCTCCGGCTTGAACAGCAGGGTGGCCACGCTGACCGAGGCAACATGCCGATCGGACAGGCTGTCCATCACATGCGCGATGGTCCCACCGGTATCCACGATATCCTCCAGGACCACCACGTGCCTCCCCTCGATCTTTTCGTTCAATCCGATCAGCTGGGTCACACTGCCGGAGCTGGAAGTACCGTGATAACTGGCCACCTTGACAAAGGTGAGCTCGCACTCCAGATCAAGCCGTTCCAAAAGCTTTGCGGCGAAGAAATAGGCACCGTTCAAGACCCCGAGGAACAAGGGACGTTTATCGGCATACTTCACCTGTAGCTCCTTCGCCACACGTCCAATGGCCTGTTCCAGCTCGTTCGCCGAAATGAAACCGACGAACGCCCGGCCGTGCAATTCGACCGATGCGATCCCTGTGGAAGCCCCCTCCATGCCGCGCACGAAGTTACGTATCCGGAAAGGGGCCCATCCTTCGCGTGCATCCCGCGGCAGAACCCTACATTGGTGCCATGCGCCGCCTGGCCATAGGGGTATTCATGCTGTTCTGCGGAACCGTTCAAGCCGGTGGCGATAACCTGCCTGTAGGGGCCCGCTTCGCGGGTATGGGCTATGCAGGTCTGACGCTGGTCGACGTGTGGAGCATCCACCACAATCAGGCAGGACTTGCTGGACTTGAGCGCCCCGTGGCGGGCCTGTATTACCAACAACACTTCCTGAGCGCTGAACTGGGTCATCAAGGATTGGCCTTCGCCATGCCGTTGGGCAATGGCACCATCGGTGTCACGGCGAACAGCTTTGGTTACTCGTTGTATCGCGAGACCAAAGCCGGATTGACCTACGCCATGCGTTTCGGCGAAGGACTGCGCGCGGGCATCCAACTGGATTACATGCATGTTGCACTGGGCGAAGGGTATGGCAGCACGGGCTCGGTCACCGCTGAGCTGGGCGTGCAAGCCCGCATCACCGAGAAACTTTGGCTGGGCGTGCATCTGTTCAACCCGAACCGGGCGGAACTGGGAGGCCCATACAATGACCGCATCCCGACCGTTCTGCGAGCAGGCCTGGGCTACACCTTCAGCGAGAAGCTCCGCATGACCGGCGAGGTGGAAAAGGACATTGACCGGGCGGAACGGTTCCGAGCGGGATTGGAATACCGGCCCATTGAGGTGCTCTACCTGCGGACCGGCGTGAGTACCGGCGACGTTCAGGGCCACTTTGGCGTTGGGCTGCACTTCGGTCCGGTGGATGTGGACATGGCCATGAGCTGGCGCGCGCAGTTGGGTGCCACGCCACAGGTGAACCTGAACTACACCTTCTGATGTTGCGGGGTACCGCCATCCTCGCTGCCGTGTTCCTGGTACTTGATATCCATGCCCAGATCGAACAGGACATTCCCCGCGACCTGATCGAACAGCGGATCGAGATCGCTGCCGAACGCCTGGCTGATG
>JAGQVN010000307.1 GCA_020437905.1 Flavobacteriales bacterium | reverse complement strand
CCTCGCCGAGCTCGGCCAGCATGCCCTTGCTCACCTTGTACGCGCCATCATATTCGGAGAACTCTTCACCCGTCAGGAACACGTTCGGGTCCCGACGCATTTCCTCGGACATCGCCTCGTTCAGGGCTTCTCTGAATTGGATCGTACGCATGGTGTTCGCGAATGGGGTGCAAAGGTAACGGGACCCGCGCTCCATCTGCCGCGGCGCCATGGTGGTTCAGCGCGCTGCGACTAAATTCGCGGCCCGGCCGTGCCCTACCCAGCGAACAAGCGGCCCTCAGCAACGTTCCACGGACCATGAAGATCCTCGTTCTGCTCAGTCAGGTTCCCGACACTACGGCGCGTATCGCATTCACCGAGAACGACACACGATTCGATGCCAATGGGGTGCAGTTCATCGTGAACCCTTATGACGAATGGTATGCGCTAGTGCGCGCTTTGGAACTGAATGAGGCCTCCGGCGGCTCGGTGACCACTGTGACCGTGGGACCGGCTGATGTGGAACCGACCATCAGAAAGGGTCTGGCCATCGGAGCCGACGAAGCGGTGCGGATCGATGCGCAACCTGTGGATGGCTTGCAAGTGGCCGAACTGATCGCCGCTTATGCGAAGGACAAAGGCTTCGAACTGATCCTGGCCGGCAAAGAGACCATTGACCACAACGGCGGCCAGGTCGGTGGCATGGTCGCTGAACTCCTGGACCTGCCCTATGTGCCTATGGCGAGCAAGCTGGACGTGGCAGACGGAAAGGCCACCGTGGAACGGGACGTTCCCGGCGGTCTGGAGGTCCTTGAAGCCAAGTTACCGCTCGTCCTGAGCACGGCCAAAGGCATGGCGGAACAGCGCATCCCGAACATGCGTGGCATCATGGCCGCCCGGACGAAGCCGCTGAACGTCAGCCCTGCAGGTCCTGTAACAGGGGCTGCCGAGACCACGAAGTTCCAGCTCCCACCCGCCAAGGGCGCCGTGAAGCTCATTGATGCCGAAGAAGCCGGCAAGTTGATCGAACTCCTGCACAACGAAGCCAAAGTGATCTGACCATGAGCGTAGTAGCATTCATTGATACCCGTGGATCGAAGGTCCCCAAGGCCAGTGCCGAGGCATTGACCTACGCCCGAAGGATCGCTGATGCGGAGGGGGGGGATGTAGTGGCCGTGACCTTCGGTGATGCGCAAGGTCTTGGTGCGCTGGGGGCCCACGGAGCCTCGAAGGTGATCGTGGCCCGCCATGTGAAGCACGTAGATGGCCAGCAATTGACGCGACTGGTTGCCGCTGTGGCGGAGAGCTCAGGTGCGAAAACCGTCGTATGCGTGCACGATGCGACCGGCAAGGCCGTAGCTCCTCGGGTAGCAGCGCGTTTGAAAGCCGGGCACGTGCCTGGCGCATTGGACATCCCGGAGAATGGCCAGGTGAAGCGCAACGTGTTCAGCGGAAAGGCCCAGGCGTGGGTGCTGACCACCTCCGAGCGACGCGTGCTCAGCCTGATGCCGAATTCTGTCGCTGCCAGTAGCGATGGCGGAGAGGCAGCGGTGGAAGAGTTCACCGGGGACCTGGGGGCCGCAGGCGTGACCGTCAAGGAGGTCAAACAGGCGGGGGAGGGCATTCCCTTGCCGGAGGCTGATATCGTGGTCAGCGCCGGTCGCGGCATGAAGGGACCCGAGCATTGGGGACCTGTGGAGGAACTCGCCCGCACCCTGGGAGCTGCCACAGCTTGCAGTCGACCGGTGGCCGATATGGACTGGCGTCCGCACCACGAGCATGTCGGACAGACCGGCGTGGCCATTCGTCCGAACTGTTACATCGCCATCGGCATCAGCGGTGCGATCCAGCATCTCGCCGGTGTGAACCAGAGCAAGGTGATCGCGGTGATCAACAAGGACCCGGAAGCGCCCTTCTTCAAGGCTGCGGACTATGGGATCGTGGGTGACGCGTTCGAAGTGTTGCCCAAACTGATCGAGGCAGCCAAGAAGCTGAAGGCCGAGCAGTGATCAAGGGCATTGGTCGCGGCCTGCGCGTTCCGGCAGGTCCTGCGCTTCCGTTATCTTCGTGGCCCTGCTGATCGCGGTATGGAGAAGGTCGAGCTGAAGTTCCTGCGGATCACGTACAGCCACACACACGCGGGTGCCTATGCGCTGATACTGGCCGAGAAACACGGCGACCGGCGTCTGCCCATCATCATCGGAGGTGTGGAGGCCCAGGCTATCGCGATCCAAGTGGAGCAGATCAAGCCTGCCCGCCCCCTCACCCACGACCTCTTCAAGAGCGTAGCCGAAGGGCTCGACTTCCGGATCGCAGAAGTGGTCATCAACGACCTGGTCGAAGGGATCTTCCACGCCAAACTGGTGGTCGAACAGGATGGCAAGGAGACCGAGATAGATGCCCGCAGCAGCGATGCCATCGCCCTGGCCCTGCGTTTCGATTGCCCCATCTACACCTACGAGTTCATCATGGGCGCAGCCGGATTGAAGGTGGAGGATGAGGACGAGGAGAAGGAGGGTCAGGAAGAGGAGATGGTGGAACGCACCCCTGCTCGTACCCTTTCCTCCAGCAGTCTCGATGACCTGAACGCGCAGTTGCGTGAAGCCCTTGACAACGAGGACTACGAGCAGGCTTCCAAGATCCGGGACGAGATCAAGCGCCGCGAGCAGACGAACTGAGCCTGGAGCAGCGGCTCCGTGCCTTGGTTGCAGCTAACGCCGGGGAGCATCATCTTCGTTGCGACTTGCCGCGACCATGGACCTACGTATCCTTCGCATCCTGTTGCCGATCGCCGTGCTGACACCCTTGCAAGCCTTGGCATCCGCCGATATCCAACCGTTGTCGGGGCCTTCGTTCATGAGCATTTCCCGCGGTCTGCTGGGTATCCTCACCATCATCGGCCTGGCCTGGCTGTTCAGTGCCAAGCGCAAACAGGTGGATTGGCGTGTCGTGGGTGTCGGCATCGGCTTTCAGCTCATCCTGGCCCTTTGCATTCTGTACGTTCCGGCCGTTCAGCTGGTCTTTGAAACCGTCGGCAAGGCCTTCGTGAAGGTGCTTGACTTCACGCGCATTGGCAGTGAGTTCCTCTTCCGCGACCTGATGGACGTGAAGAGCTTCGGGTTCATTTTCGCCCTCCAGATCCTGCCCACGATCATCTTCTTCAGTGCGCTTACCAGCGTATTGTTCTACCTGGGCATCATCCAGAAGGTGGTGTATGCGCTGGCCTGGGCCCTGAACCGCACCATGCGGCTCAGCGGTGCCGAAAGCCTGAGCACGGCAGGGAATATCTTTTTGGGGCAGACCGAGGCTCCCCTGATGATCAAGGCCTACCTCGATCGGATGAACCGCTCGGAGATCTTTCTGATCATGACCGCCGGTATGGCGACGGTGGCTGGAGGTGTGCTGGCGGCTTATGTCGGATTCCTGGGTGGAGATGACCCGGTACAACGGCTTTTCTTTGCGAAGCATCTGCTCACGGCCAGCGTCATGGCAGCGCCAGGTGCTGTGGTGGTGGCCAAGGTCCTCTTTCCGCAGACCGAAGCCATCGATCAGCGCATGGAGGTCAGCATGGAAAAGGTCGGTTCCAATTTCCTGGATGCCATGGCGAACGGGACCACGGAAGGGCTGAAACTGGCCGTGAACGTGGGTGCCATGCTATTGGTGTTCTTCGCCTTCATCGCCATGTTCAATTACGGGGCTTGGAAGGTCGGCGACCTTTCTGGGACGAACGGTTGGATCCGGGACATCTCCGGCGGACAGTTCGATGGACTGAGTTTGGAGTTCCTCCTGGGGTACCTGTTCGCACCCTTGATGTGGGCGATCGGCGTGGCCGGAGAGGACATCACCCTGGTCGGAAGGCTCGTTGGTGAGAAGATCATCGCCAGCGAATTCGTGGGTTACGAAAGTTTGGCCGCGCTGAAGGCCAGCAGCGCGTTCACCTATGAACGGAGCATCGTGATGGCCACATACATGCTTTGTGGCTTCGCCAATTTCGCCAGTATCGGCATCCAGATCGGAGGTATCGGATCCCTGGCCCCGAGCAAACGCCAATGGCTCAGCGAGTTTGGATTCCGGGCGCTGGTCGGAGGCACGCTGGCTTCGCTGCTCTCCGCCACGATCGTGGGTATGATGGTCTGATCATGCTCCATGGGCCGACTGTGAAGATCTTGCCTCCTTGAGGCATCCGTTCACCATGTCAGGGCCGATAGTTTTGCGCTCCGTCCGCAATGCCCTGGTCCGAACGTTCCGATGTCTGGTTCGAACGCCTGCGTGCGTTCACCGCCACCTGGCTGGAAAAGCTGCGGGACAGTATCAAAAGCAGCCGCGCCAGGGAGCTGTTGCTGCTCTCCTTGCCCTACCAGATCGCTGCGGTCATTACCGCGTTCCTGGCCGTGGGCTTCGCCAAGCTCTTCGCCCTGGCCGAGCTTGCCAATGACTGGCTTTTAAGCCTTCATCCGAGCGTCATTCTGATCAGCGCACCTGCCGCCTTCCTGCTTTCCTGGTGGACCGTCCGACGGTTTGCGCCCATGGCCGGAGGCAGTGGCATCCCGCATCTGATGGCCGCCATCGAGGTGTCCAGCGATGCGGGCAGCGACCGCTCCTGGCGCTTTCTCAATGTGCGCATCATCCTGGTGAAGATCCTCAGCAGTGTGACCATGGTGCTCGGTGGAGGTGCCGTTGGCCGGGAGGGACCCACCCTGCAGATCGCGGGCAGCGTATACCGGACCGTCCATCGTCTACTACCCCCTTTCTGGCCGAAAGTTAGCCGCAAGATCATGATGATCACCGGGGGTGCGGCCGGTCTGAGCGCGGCGTTCAATACACCTCTCGGGGGGATCGTCTTCGCTGTGGAAGAGCTCACGCGTACCCACATCGCCCAGTTCCGGACCGCCGTGCTTTCCGCAGTGATCCTCAGCGGCATGACCGCGCAGTGGCTGCTGGGTCCGTACCTCTTCCTGGGCTATCCCAAACTGGAGCCCGTCGGATTCTCCTTCATGTACAAGGTGCTCATCATCGGCATCTGTGCCGGGGCAGCGGGTGCCTTGTTCAATAAGGCCTTGCTGATCATGGACCGCTTGCGGACCAAAGCACGATCCTCGCTTGTCCAGGGCTTCTTCGTGCTTCTCTGCTCGCTGGCCTTTGCCTGCACCTTCCTGTGGCTGGGTGAGCGCACCTTGGGCTCGGGAAAACTGGTCCTGGAACACTACTTGTTCGATCCCGGCATG
>JAGQVN010000306.1 GCA_020437905.1 Flavobacteriales bacterium | reverse complement strand
TGGCCCCGATAAAGGAGTGGCTGGCGCGAAACAAGGGGGTCCAGGTCATCTTTCTGACCAGGGAGAACTTACTGGAGGTCTACACCTCCCTTGTGATCGCGAACCGTACGGGGGTGTTCGGTATTAAGGACCCCACAGAGAGGCAGCAGATGAGGCTCGAGATCGACCCCGCGGAGGCGGTAGCGGAGTTTCAGAAACGTATCCGTTTCCAATCCGCCGCAAGGGAAGCTCTCAAGGAGCATCAAGTGCTGGACATTACCTACGAAAAGCTGGTGAGCGACCTGCCTGGACAGTTGGATCGCATCCAGCAATTCCTGGGTGTGCAGCCGATCCCCCTGAACGTTACCACCGTGAAACAGGAGGTGCGTTCCTTGTCCGACATCATCACGAATTACGATGCGCTCTGCCAGGCGTGGGAAGGCACCGAATGGGCCGCTTACCTATCGGGACCGGAGCCGATCAGCTGACCCGGCTCCAGTTGAGCCGAGGACGCACGACGCCCTGCTTCCGACCCAGTGACATACCATCCTTCCGTGCAGGATCGTGCAGTTGGAAACTGATGGTGTCCTCACATCGGAAGTGCAACTTGCCCTTCCGGACAAAATTGACCACCACCCGGTAGTCATCCGAGTTCAACAGGTCACCGGGTACTTCACAGCGAAAGCGATGCGGACCCAGCGCACCGATGTTCTCATCCGGAGCGCTCTCAACAAGCGCGGAGGCCAGCACAAGGATGTCCGCACCATTGATCAGGTGCACGTTCATGCGTAGGTCGCCGTCATCGATACCCAGGTTGTCAAAGGCGACCTCGATGTGAAAGGTGTCCGTGCACAGAAGAAGTTCCTCTGGGTCCGGCTTCCGTAGCGCTACCTCGCGGATGCGCACCGCATCGGTACCCGGGGCGTCATTTCCTGACCATTGGACCGACTCCCCCTTCTCGATGTAGTTGTTCAGGTAGTTGCGGACCACGTCCTCCGTGGGCCCGTCCTCCTTCACCTTGCCGTCATGGATCCAGATGACACGGCTGCAGAGCGACCGCACGGACACCATGTTGTGGCTGACGAACAGAATGGTCCGACCGCTTTGCGACACGTCCTTCATTTTACCGAGGCACTTCCGCTGGAACTCAGCATCGCCAACGGCCAGGACTTCGTCGATGATCAATATCTCGGGGTCCAGGTGAGCGGCCACGGCAAAGCCCAAGCGCACCTTCATGCCGCTGCTGTACCGTTTGGTGGGTGTATCGATGTGATGGCGGATGCCGCTGAACGCGATGATATCGTCCAGTTTCGTGTCGATCTCGGCCCGGGACATGCCCATGATGGCACCGTTCAGGTACACGTTCTCACGCCCGGTCAGTTCCGGATTGAACCCCGTTCCGACCTCCAGCAGGCTGCTTGACCGGCCCTTCATGCGGATGACCCCCTCGGTCGGTACGGTGATCCTGGAGAGCAATTTCAGCAGGGTACTCTTTCCGGCGCCGTTCCGACCGATGATCCCAACGATCTCGCCTTCCTCCACCTCCATGTCGATGCCCTGCAGGGCCCAGAAATGCTCCCCCACCCGCTGCTCGTCGACCTCCTCTCCCACC
>JAGQVN010000305.1 GCA_020437905.1 Flavobacteriales bacterium | reverse complement strand
CCTACGTGAACGACTTCGACCGCTTCGGACGGTTGTACAAAGCGTATGTACAGGCCGAACCGGAATACCGCCAGAACGCGGACAAACTGGAACTGTTCTACGTGAAGAACGACCAAGGAGGCAACGTGCCGCTCTCCACCTTGGTGCGGATCGACGAAACCACCGGTCCCGAATACACGAACCGCTTCAACCTGTATCGCAGCGTGGAGGTGACCGGCTCCCCTGCTTCCGGATACAGCTCGGCGCAGGCCTTGGATGCCTTGGAAGAGGTCGCAAGGGAGTCGCTGCCGGATGACATGCAGCTAAGCTGGAACGGCATGAGCTTCCAGGAACGCGAGGCATCAGGAAGTGCATCGGTCGTTTTCCTGTTCGCACTCGTGTTCGTCTTCCTCATTCTCGCAGCGCAGTACGAGAGCTGGTCGCTGCCATGGAGCATTCTGCTCGGAACGCCCTTCGCCGTGTTCGGCGCCATGTTCTTCCTATGGATCTGGCGGCAGTTCAGCGACTCGTACGAGAACAACGTGTTCGCACAGATCAGCCTCGTGCTGCTGATCGCCATGGCGGCGAAGAACGCCATCCTCATCATCGAGTTCGCCAAGCTCCGTTTCGATGAAGGGCTCGACCTGTACGATGCTGCCATGCAGGCCGCTCAGGAGCGCTTCCGACCGATCCTGATGACCGTGTTCTCCTTCATCCTGGGTGTGCTCCCATTGATCACCGCCTCCGGTGCCGGTTCGTTGGCGAGGAACGTCATGGGTGTTGCATTGTTGGGTGGTATCGGCGTGGCCACACTGTTGGGGGTGTTCCTCTATCCGATGCTCTTCGTACTGGTAGGCAAGCTGTTCAAGTACGAAGAGAAACGAGCCGCGCTGGCTGCAGCCTCATGAGATCTTGCAGGACATATCCGCTCCTGTTCATCGGACTGGTGCTGATACTGAGCGCGTGCAAGGTGGGCCGCAATTACCGGGGCACGAGCTACACGCCTCCTGCTGGTTACGTGAACACCGAAGGTGAGGCGGACACCACGGCTTTGGCCGGCCTGGCCGGGCGGGATACCCTGGATTGGTGGCGCCTCTTCCAGGACCCGGAACTGGAGGCCTTGGTCCAGGAAGCCCTGCGGAACAACCGCGACCTGAACGCCGCCATCCTGAACATCGAAAAAGCCGCCCTGTCGCTAAAGATCAACCGGGCGGACATGTTGCCGAAGATCGGCGTGCAAGGCAACTACACCTACGGGAATTACCCCTTCCTGTTCGATGAAGAAGCGCGGAGCACCGCGTTCGGAGGCGGCACCGTGAGCTGGGAGTTGGACCTGTGGGGCCGCATACGCCGATTGAACGAAGCCGCTCGTGCGGACCTGCTCGGCAACCAATATGCGGTGCGTGCCGTGCAGCTGGAGTTGATCAGTGCGGTCGCTTCGACCTACTTCCAACTGCTTGAGTTCCGCACAGACCGCGAGATCTCGTTGCGCACTTTGGCCCTGCGCGACAGCATGTACCAGCTGATCAACGCACGCTTCCAAGGAGGGATAGCGGCCGAGATCGACCTGGACCAGGCCCGGATCCAACGCGCCATTGCGGCGAGCTCCGTACCGGTCTTTGAGCGACAGATCGCTTTCACCGAACACGCCCTTAGCGTGTTGGTGGGGCGTGCGCCCGGCGTGGTCCCAACGGTGACCGAACTTGCGGACGTGGCCCGTCCTCCGGACATCCCGGCGGGACTTCCCTCCGACCTGTTGTTGCGTCGGCCGGACATCCTCGCTGCCGAACAAGCGGTGGTGGCGCAGAACGCGATCGCTGGAGCGGCCGTCGCCCAGCAGTTCCCGACCATCAGCCTGACCGGCCTGCTCGGCGTGGCAAGCACCGATCTGGCCGGATTCTCCTCCGGAGCCACAGCGTACAGCGTGAGCGGCAGCATCCTCGGCCCGTTGTTCCAATTCGGACAGAACCGGAGACGCGTCAAGGTGGAACGGCTGAACACCGAGCAAGCCTTGCTGGCCTATGAGCAGACCGTGCTCACCTCCTTCCAGGAAGTGGAGGATGCCCTGGTGGCCATTCGCACGCTGAAAGCAGAACAGGAGGCACGTCAGGCCCATGTCAATGCGGCCATGCATGCGGAGTTCCTCAGTGGTGAGCGCTATGACAAGGGTGTGACGAGCTACCTCGAATCCCTTGAGTCGCAGCGGCAATCCTTCGAATCCCAGTTGGGGCTCGCAGGTACCCGCCGACAACTCCTGAGCAGCTACGTTCAGCTGTACAAGGCGCTGGGTGGTGGCTGGCCCACGGAGGAGGAACGAAAGCGAGCACAGGAGAAACGCTGACCGTACCCATCCAAGCGAAGGGACTATTGATCAAGGCGATGGACCGGAAGCGCATTAACCTTGCGTCAGGCCACGCCAGCTCATCGGCAAGCGTCTTCATCATACTCAGAAGCGGGTGAACCACGCACCCGATAGACCAAGAACCACCGGACCATGACCCTTCGATCACTACTATTCGCGCTGCTCGCCCCTTGCCTGACCATCCAGGCTCAGGACGATTGCAACTCAGCCCTGGCCATCGTAGCAGGCACCTATACGGTTGCAGGTATTGATGGACCGGAGATCGGTCTCCCTTATTGCGCCAACACAGGTACGGCCACCCATGCGGAATGGTATATATACACAGCCCCTGCGGACACCATGGTGAGGGTCACCACGGACCTGAGCACGAACCTGGGTGGTGATACGAGGATCCATGTCTACACTGGGAGTTGTGGAGCATTGACATGCGTAGGTGGGGATGACGACGGTGGGTCAGGATACCTCTCCACGGTCGATTTCTCTGCCACGGCCGGGACCGAATACCACATCGTGTTCGACGACCGATGGAGCATCGCCGGTTTCGACTTCCAGGTATCGGAATTGGTGCCACCCCCTCCTCCACCGCCGGCGCCGGTCACCTTCACCTCCACCACCCTGAGCTCCAGTGGTCCGCTTGGCATCGTTGACATGGACGATGACGACCTCGACGACCTGGTGGTCCCGGGTACCACCTTCCTTGTGATCCATAAACAGCAGCCCGGAGGTGGCTTCGTTGCCACCACCATCAACCACCCAGGTGTGTCCCACTCACCCTCCTGGAGCATGGCGGCCGGCGACATCGACGGGAACGGATATACCGACTTGATCTACGGAGGTGGCAGTGGCGCCTCGTTCATGATGGCAGGACCGAACGGAACGACATACAGCGAGGTGAACTTCCCGCAGTACATCTTCTGCCAGCGAACGAACATGGTCGACATCAACAACGACGGCCACCTGGATGCCTTCAGCTGCCATGACGTGGATGCCAACGTATATTTCCTGAACGACGGTTTCGGCAATCTGACCTATTTCCAGGGAGGCCTCGGAAGCACGTGTGGCAACTACGGCAGTATCTGGACGGACTATGACAACGATGGTGACATGGACTGCTTCGTGGCCAAGTG
>JAGQVN010000304.1 GCA_020437905.1 Flavobacteriales bacterium | reverse complement strand
GGCGGGAACGATCGGAGATAGAACGGTCAGGTCATAGCTGGCACTGCGTGCTGCGGTCCTGACCTGTTCATCCAAGGCGTCCAGCTCAGGCATGATACGCCCGGCATCCCGATCGACGCTATCCGTTCGATCGACGCGTACCTCCGCGTTGCTTGCGGAGATCTCATGGTCCACCTCGGGTACCTGGGCCAACTCCTCAACGGGCCGGGCGAGCCCGATCTCATTGGTCGCACCGACGGTACGACCGTAGAGGACCGATCGGGAGGGGAGGTGAGCGGCAGCCGTCAGCAGTCGCTCCTGGTACATCACATCCCCATGCTCATGCTCGCCGACCGCAAGCAGCAGATGAGCCCCGCTGAACCAGGGAAAACGTTCGGTCAGTTCCTTCAAACCGACCAGGTCGCTCTTTTCTACCACGCTTCCTCTAGGCAGCAGATCGGTCAGGCGTTCCTTGTCCATGGTCCTTGTTCGGTCCGGCTCACCAGTTCCCCAAGGTACGATCAAAGATGTCCTGCACCAGTTGGTCACTGATCGTGCGTACGAGCTCCGCCTCGACCTGTACCAGGTCCTGGTTGCTGTCATAATCCGCGAACCGCGATACCGAGAACCTGCTGTTCTTCATGGGTTCGAGTTCGTTCGTGTATTCCACATCGACACGGATCGTGAGCCTGTTCAGGGCTGCGGTCTCGTTGGCTTGGATGGCGACAGGTTGAACATCATATCCCACCAACGTACCGTTGTACACCAAGTCGCCGCCTTGGGGAGCAAGGGCCAGAGGCGTCTGAGCCTGCATCAGGTCGCGCAGCGTCTCCGTCACGATCTGGGCAACCTGTGGGGTGGCCAGCGGGGCGCGGGCATCGAAGAGCTCAACGGTAACGCTCTTTGCTCCGGATGGGATATCGGCTCCCGTGAAACCGTAGTTCACTTTGCATCCGATCACCAGGACACCGATCAGCGTCCCTATGAGCAGGCATCGAGCAAGATGCGCTTGGTGAAATACGCCCATGCACACCATCAAGGGATGTCGTATTCCTTGATCTTCCGGTATAGCGTGCGTTCGCTGATGCCCAGTTCCTCGGCTGCCGCCCTCCTGCGGTTCCGGTGCTTGGCAAGGGCTTTCCGGATAAGCTCCTTTTCCTTCTCTTCCAGGCTCAGCGATTCCTCCACTTCGGTATGCTCCACATCCTGCGGTTGTTCGCTCCGCTCCGGCATCCGGATGCTCATTGTGCCACTGGGGTGGCTGGAGGCGGGAAGGGCCAGTTCCGGGTCGTAGACCTTTCGCACCAGGGCAGGGTCCACGGGATTGTCCTGCATGAGCCCATGGACAAGCGCTTTCAGGTCGTTCAGATCGCTCTTCATATCGAACAGCACCTTGTACAACAGTTCCCGTTCATTGATGCCCGTGCTTCCCTGCGGTTCGCTTACGCTGGGTAACAAGCTGCCCTCTTCGTGCGGCAGGTATTGTCGCAATGTGGCAGCATCAATGCTCCGGTCCTGTTCGATCACGCTCAGCTGCTCCACAATGTTCTTCAGTTGCCGAACATTCCCTGGCCACCGGTATTCCGTGATCAGTTGCAGGGCATCCGCCTCCAAGGTGATCGGTGGCATGCGGTATCGTTCCGCGGAATCCTGAGCGAACTTCCGGAACAAGAGGTGGATGTCCTCCTTCCGTTCCCGAAGGCTCGGTACGTGGATCGGCACCGTGTTCAGGCGATAGTACAGGTCCTCCCGGAAGGTGCCTTTCTGGATGGCCTGTAACATGTTCACGTTCGTTGCTGCAACGACCCGTACGTCCGTCTTCTGGGCCTTGCTGCTGCCTACCCGAATGAATTCTCCCGTTTCCAGGACCCGGAGCAGCCGGACCTGGGTCCCCAGTGGAAGTTCCCCGACCTCATCCAGGAACAAGGTGCCCTTGTTGGCCACTTCGAAATATCCTT
>JAGQVN010000303.1 GCA_020437905.1 Flavobacteriales bacterium | reverse complement strand
GATGAACACGATCGGCCAGGGCAGGACCCCCACGCTCAGCACGAAGCTCAGGTGTTCCTGTCCCAATAGGGTGAAGTCCGCCTTCATAAGCCCTAGCGCCGTTTCCAACTGGAACAGCTTCACGCCGATCATTTCGGCAATGATGGCATTGGCAATGAAGAAGCCGCCGAGTATCACGAACAGGCGGACAGACCTCTTCTTGAGGATCGGTTCGAGGGGGTGGGGACCGTGGGTGCGGGGCACTACAACCGTACGATGCGTTCCACAAGTGGTCCAAGCGGTCCCTGCATGACCAGATGATAGGTCCCCGATCCTTCAGGTAGTTGGATCATCCACTGATCCCCCGAACGCAGTAACTGTATGGGAATAACCCTTCCCTTGGCGTCCAGGAGTTGGATATCGCGGATCGGACGGTCGTTCGCGACTTCGATGAACACCCGTCCATCGTTGGTCGGGTTCGGGAATACCCGGAAGCTTGGTCGCCCTTCTTCCCCCAGGGATAAGGGCCCGCTGAACAGCGCAGCCTCGGACACCAGTTCAGGCGTGCCGTCAGCCTGCTCGTAAAAGGTGCGGAAGGTGTCGATCCGAGGACCGTTCAATGCGAACATCTCCGCGTTCCAGGCAGGAGGTACGGGTTGATAGTAGACCCGTGCCGTGGCCGTTAATGACCCCGCATAACCGTCCAGAGGCACATGGAAGTGGACCACATCGCCTCCATTCCCCTCAACACCGAAGGGGTCGTGATTAAAATCCAGGTCCGCAGCAGGAACTCCTGCGATCGCCACGGTATCGTACGTGTAGTGCGAAGTGGAGAACCCTATTGGAACCAAACGATCATCCTTGATCGCCTCCTTGGCCCGTTCCAGCACCGTGGTCACATCGCCGTTCACATCCCCCATCACAAGTTCGTAGACCTGGACCTGATCCGCCGAGGAGATCCGGTCATGATGGGGTTCATAGGGGCTGTCATGCCCGATCAGTTCGTATTCAGCATCCCAAAGGCCGCTGGCGAACAGGGTATCACCCTGGTCATCCGTTAGGATCAACTGAACGAATGCCCGCCTGCTGGGGTAACCGCTCGGGAACTTGTGTCCGGTCAGATTGACAAGTTCGACATCCATGAAAACGGTATCCGATGTTCGACCCTTGAAGGCGAGATCCATCTCCAAGGTGCGTTGCTGCAACAGGGCTCGGGTCCGCGCGATCGTACTGTCGAACTGCGTGGCGGAGGCCGGGATGCCGAGCGTGGTACGATGGTCCTTCATCAGTTCCAGCATGAAGGTGTTCCCTCCGACCAGATGATGCAACCCAAAGGGGGATTGACCGCTCAGGAACACATATTCCGAAGCCAGCACGATGGAATCATTGATGCGTGGGATATGGCACCCCCGGCAATTCTGCTCGGTCCCGAAATAGATGGAGTTCTTCCACTCATGCCAGGTGGCCTGCTCCACGAACCGGTCTCCGGTAAGGGTACCCTGCAGGTCCGCCGTCTCGGTGATCAACGTGTGGCACCCGGCGCAGACCCGACCATCTGTGATGTGCGCTCCATAGGTCGGTTTCCAACCCACGAAGAACTCCATGATCTCGCCCACAATGTCTTCTTCCTGGTATGGTCCATAGACCATGGCCGAGTCGAAATGCAGCTCACCGGAAAAGAACGAGCCGGCACTGTCAGGGCCCTGCATGTGGCAGGCCAGGCAGCTCACACCATCCAGGCCCAGTGTGCTGGTATCCAGCATCGCGGCATTGAACGGGGCATTTCCAAGCAGATGCTCCTCATGGAAGCCCAGGGGGGCGTGACAACTGAGGCATTTGCCTTCGATCGCTCCCTGATGCCCCGGATTCACCAACACCTCGTGTTCCAACTTCGCCCGGAAGAAAGGGTCACGTGCGCTGTTGGCCATCATGGTGCTGCGCCAATCGTCCGTCACGTTCACATCCCGACCCTGCGAATCCACGCTGGCAATGCCCAGGGAATCACCGCCGTGGCAGCCTCCGCAACGTCCAGCTGTTGCGAAATAGGCACTGTACATCACCACCAGGTCGCTGTCGGCCGCCCGGAAGAACGCCCGTTCCAGTGAACTGTGGTGTGAGAGACCTTCAGCGCCGCCGCCGGAAAAGCCGGAGAAGACCACGAAGATCCCGGCCATTGCGCCAAGGACCCCTACCCAACGTATCCGGACAGCTCCCATGGGCCTGCCAAATTAAGGTTACCTGCAACCCTCCTCACCTGAGCACCGCACTTCTCAGCATACCGGGTCGGACAACTTCAGCGTTACCGTTCCGGAGCACATGGCCCGCACCTCTATTTTCGCCACCATGCGCGTACTGCTTTGGCTCCTTTTGGCCGCATCGCCCTGCTTCATAACGGCCCAATCCGTGCAAGAGTTCGAGGATCACTGGGACAAGGAACGCGTCACCCTTCGCAGTAAAGGCCTTTTGGTGAACGGAAGGGAATGGGGCGAATGGAAGTTCTGGGACCCCGACGGGAGTTTACGGGAAGTGGCTGATTTCGAGGCCGGTGAGCGTGAGGGCCATGTGGTTACCTACTACAGCTCAGGTCAGGTGGAACACGACGGGTACATCCGCAACGGAGAACAGGACAGCTTGATGCAAAGCTTTTATCGGAACGGACAACTGATGGAAACCGGCACCTACGACCGAGGTCGAAAAGTTGGACCGTGGGAGTATTTCCATCCGAACGGAGGGATCATGATGCGCGAGCATTGTCAGGATACCATTTGCATTCTGGTGGAAGCATGGAGCGAGGACAGCATACCATGGGTCACGGATGGCAATGGCACCATGAGGACATTCCATGCCAGTGGCGCTTTGTTCACCGAGACCACCTATGCCTTCGGCGTACCCAGCGGCCCCTATCGCTCCTTCTATCCTGCTGGGAACTCCAAAGCCGAGGGGGGCTATCTGGGAGGGACCAAGCATGGTGCCTGGACCTATTGGTTCAGCGATGGCACGTTGGAGAAGGTCGAGCACTATGATAAAGGCCTCCTGGATGGAAAGTTCATCCAGTACTTCCGCTCCGGACAGGTGAATGTGGAGGGCCGCTTCACGAAAGGAGTGAAGGACAGCACCTGGACCTGGTCCATGACCACAGGTCAAATGGACATGCAGGGTCCGTTCGACAATGACCTACGACAGGGTACTTGGAAATATTGGTACCCCAACGGTCAACTGAGCAGTACAGGGACCTTTGAGGCCGACAAGGAGAGCGGCGATTGGGTGTATTTCTACGAAGGGGGCGAGTTTTGGAAGAAGGGCCGCTTCGAGCGAGGGCTGAAGGAGGGCGTCTGGACCACCTGGTACGAGACCGGACAGAAACTGCAGGAGGGCACGTATGTGAACGGGAAAGAGCACGGGGAGTGGACGAATTGGTTCAACAATGGTCAGGTACGCACCATTGGGTCCTTCGACCAGGGTCGTCTGACCGGTACCTGGCGCGGGTGGTTCCCCGATGGTCGAGCGGAATACGAAGGCAATTGGATGGACGACCAGAAACATGGTGCCTGGCAACTCTACCATGAGGATGGAAAGGTCAGTGAGGAAGGGCATTACAAAGAGGGCCGGAAACAGGGTCCCTGGCGTACATACAATAGACAGGGTTTGATCATCGGAGAGGGATCTTTCGACCAAGGTGAGCCTACAGGTCAGTGGACCTACTTCGATGATGCAGGGGTCCGGATGAGGGAGCAGGGCTTTCTCAATGGCAAGCCGCACGGAAAATGCACGGTTTACGATCAGCGTGGTCGGGTCCTGCAGACCATGAACTACAGGGAAGGTCGCCTGCATGGGGATATGGTGTTCTACGATCCGACCGGAAAGGAGAGCAAGCGGATAAGTTACACGGAAGGCACACGGAGCGGGTCCTTGCCACCCGCCATGAAAAAGGATGGCCAAAGGCCGGCTGCGGTCCCCGGAATGGATCGATCGCGTTGACCGACTTCGCATGGTCGGTGCTTTCCCAGGGTCTTAATATTTCATTGCGAAAGCCGGGGATCGCTTTGATCTACTACCTTTGTAGGGTCGAATGGTGGAAGAAGGAAGAGGGGAGCGCCCCTCTTTTTTATTCCTCACCATCGAGGCAACGCCATGATCTCCGCCGAGGACGTGACAACCATTGTGCAGCGACACTTGCAGAACACCGGACACTTTCTGGTGGATGTGCAGGTGCGCCCTGGCAATAAGGTGGTTGTTGAGGTGGATGACCCCGGATCCATCGACCTGCAGCAGCTTGCCAGACTGAACCGAAGTGTTCGGGAGGAGATCGATGCCCTGGGCGAGGACGTGGAGTTGCAGGTCAGCAGCCCGGGCATGGGGCGCCCGTTCAAGGTCTTTCAGCAATACGAAAAGCATCTGGGGAGGACGGTCAAGGTGGACCTGCAGGACGGGCGAATGCTCGAAGGGGTGCTCGAATCGGTCTCGAGCTCCGGTCTGGAACTGCGCATCAAGCACCCCAGCAAGGTCAAAGGCCGTCCGGATAAACTCGATCCGGATACCACCCCGATCGCCTTCGACGATGTACGTTCAACCAAAGCAAGTATCCTCTTCAATAGAGCGTGAACATGAGCACTGTAGATCTGATCGAATCATTTGGGGAGTTCAAGGAGCTCAAGAACATCGACCGGGTGACCATGATGGGCATCCTGGAGGATGTTTTCCGCAGCGTGGTGTAGAAAAAGTACGGTGAGGAGGCCAGTTTCGATATCATTATCAATCCCGACAGGGGAGATCTGGAGATCTGGTTGAACCGGGAGATCGTGGCCGACGGGGAAGTGGAGGATGAAGGGACCCAGATCGCTCTGAGCGAAGCACTCCAGATCGAACCCGACTTCGAGGTGGGAGAGGAGGTCAGCCAGGAGGTGAAGATCGCGGACT
>JAGQVN010000302.1 GCA_020437905.1 Flavobacteriales bacterium | reverse complement strand
CGATGCGATCGATAAACAAAAGGAGTATGACGAGGAGGCGATCAAGAAGCAGTTCAAGGGGGAGACCTTCATCAAGCATTTCCCATCCGAGAAGAACCACCTGTATAAGCTGATCCTCAAGGCGCTCAGAGCTTACCACGCGGAAAGCACCACGAGTGGGGTCCTCAAGCAGGAGATCAAGAACATCGAGATACTTTACGACAAGGCCCTGTACAAGGAATGCAACAAGCTCCTTCACAGGGCCAAGCGGCTGGCGCGTGAGAACGAGAAGTTCTACTACTGGTTCGAGTTGTTGAACTGGGAAAAAATGCTTCTGGAGGAGGCGTACGAGTCAGGTGAGTTCACCAAGGACCTGGATGCGTTGATCAATGAGGAGCGTGAGGTCGTTGAGAAGCTGAGCAATCTTGCAGCCTATCACATCCTTTATTCGAAGATCAACTACGTGTTCCGAAGCGGTGGGTATGTACGCAGTGATGAAGAACATGCCATGGTGGAGGAGATCGCTCAACACCCGCTGATCGTCGGCAAGAACACGGCGAGGTCCGATCGGGCGGCCACCATTTGCTTCTATACGCAAGGGTTCTGCGCCTGGGCCAAGCGCGACTGGCGAACAAGCCATGTGAAGTTCCTACGGGTGAAGGAGATCCTGGACCAGAACCCCCAGGTCAAGAAGGATCTGCCGAAGCGCTACATCCGGACGCTTCACTACATCATCAATGCGGAGATCGAACTGGGTGAGTTCTCAGCAGCTGCCAAGAATATTGCCCAGATGCGGGCGCTGAGCGGCAAGGGAGGGTTCACGGGGATCCACATCGCGGTCCAAGTGTTCATTGCGAGCTACTTGAGCGAGCTCAGATTGCTCGACCGGATGGGGCGGTATGAGAAGGCCCTTGAACTGGTCGCTCCGATCATGAAAGGGCTTGAGGACATAGGACCCCGCTTGCACAAGGAGCACGAGCTCGAGTTCTACTATGCGCTCTCCTGTACCTTTTTCGGTGCGGGTGACATGAACAAGGCACTTTTCTGGTTGAACAAGGTGCTGAACGACAACGAACCAACACTGCGGCAGGACATTTTCACCTATTCCCGACTGTTCAATCTCGTCGTACACTATGAGCTGGGCAACTACGACCTGCTGGAGTATATCGTTCGTTCCACCCATCGCTTCCTCAGCAAGCGGGACCGGGCGAATGAGATGGAGACCCTGTTGATCGAACACATCAAGAAATTGGCACGGGCGAACACGGAGTCGGCGCGAAAAGAGTTGTACACGAGCCTGTACGGGCGGATCGTCGACTTGATGAAGGACCCGGCCGAAAGCCTCGCTTTGAAGTACTTCAACTTTACGGCCTGGGCAAGAAGCAAAGCCGAAGGCATACCCTTTGCGGAAGCCATGGCCGCCTCGAAGCCACTGGGTACGAAGAAGGTCAGGTCGTAGGCGGAGAACCGTGCAGGGGGAGGTAGCTCAGTCCGTTCCCGATCGGGCCATGCTGGGGTCGATCCGGGTCACCTTGAATTCGGTCCGACGGTTTCGTTGGTGATCTTCCTCGCTGCATTCCATGCCATCGCGGCAACGGTTCACCAACTTTGATTCCCCGTATCCCTTGGCACTGATGCGCTCCGGTGCAACACCCTTTCGGATCAAATAGTCCACGGCACTCTTGGCCCTGGCTTCCGAAAGCACCAGGTTGTACAGCTCGCTTGCACGGGAGTCAGTATGGCTGCTCAGTTCGAAGGAGAGGTTCGGATTATCATTGAACAAACGCACGAGTTTGTCCAGTTCCGAGCAGGAGCTCGGCCGAAGGTCCCAGCGATCGTAGTCGTAGTAGATGTTCTCCACGATGATGGGTTTGTCCACCACGATGCGCTCAAGCTGAAAGTCCTCGGTGTAAGTGCGGCTGTACCGTTGGTCCTTGGTGGACAGCTCGCGGCTCTCCGTGAACATGCCATCCTTCGATCCCAGGACCCGGTAATCCTTTCCCTGCGCAAGCTCGAACCGGTAGGTGCCATCCTCTGCGGTCAAAGCCTCCACCGCCTTTCCGGTCGTCAGTTCCAATAGCCTGACCCCCACGTCGGGCATCGGCTCGCCCAATTCGTCGTCCGTGAAGCTTCCCTCCAGAACGAGCATAGGGGGCACGCTCGTCCATGTGTAGATCCGATCCGATCCCGATCGGTCACTGGACAGGAAGCCCGTTCCACCACCTTGAAGCGGAACGAACGAGAAGTCATCCCGTACTGTATTGATCGGGTATCCCAAGTTCTCAGGCACGCCTTTGGGATCGGACAGGTCTACCAGGAATACATCCAGCCCGCCCAAGCCCGGATGGCCATCGGAGGCGAAATACAGGGTGTCACCCAGGACGACCGGGAACATCTCATTGCCGTCGGTATTCACACCGTAACCCAAGGGCTTGGGATCGCTCCATCGGTCCCCGGTCCGCTCGCATAGATAGATGTCCGTGCCCCCCTGACCTCCAGGGGCGTCACTGATGAAATACAACGTCTCGCCGTCCGCGGATAGGGCGGGATGTCCGGTCGAATGGTCGGGGTGGTTGTGAACGAATTGGCTCACATCTCCCCAGCCGCCTTCATCATCCTTCGTTGCCCGGAACAGTTTCAAATGGCTCACCGATCCGTCATCTTTCTGGAGCCGGAACTTGTAGTAGTCGCTTCGCGTGAACAACAAGGTCCTGCCATCACTGGAGCACACCGCTGGTCCTTCATGGAATCTGCCGTTCACGGTCCCTGAAAGGGGACGTACATCCGAGCCGTGTCCATCGTTGAGCTTCGCGGTATACAGATCGAGGAACGATGCTCCGTTCCAAGGATTGCGCTGACCACCTTGTCCTTCCTTTTCGCCCACAAGAACGATACCGTTCTCCCAGGGGATCGCGGAGAACGCGGCCGATAACCCCGGGATCGCAACGGGTTGGACCTGGAACAGGGTCGTATCCTTCATGAATTCGGACCCGTCGACCAGGTCTCTGTCGCCTGTCGCCCGGCCCAGGAATGTAGCTGCTTCGTCCTTCCTTCCCAGAGCATTGAGAACGCGGGCGTAGGCAGCGGCATGATCCCCATCCAATGGCTGTTGTTCGTCGGCACGTGCGTACATGGCTGCGGCGTTCTCGTATCGGCCTTGTTTGCCAAAAGCTTCGGCAGCCTTCAGCATCGCATTCCTATCGCTCGACCGCCTCAAGGCCCTCTCGTAATGGACCGTTGCCTTTTGATAAGCCATCCGCTCGAACGATCGGTCCGCCACCTCCATGTGATGCATGGTGCAGGAAGCAGCAAGCAACGTGAGCGCCGCTGTCAGGAATACGGTGTAGTGGGCTTGCTTCATCATCCGTTGGTTAGAAATAGCGCGGTGTTTTCACCTTGATGAGCTCGCGTCCAAGATCCAGCCCCAGCATGATCTCATGACCGCCGGAAGTGAAGGTCCGGAGGCGTGAAACGCTCATATCGTATGCATAGCCGGCACGCAGCTGTGGAGTGATCTGGTATTCCAACATCGCCACCACGGCATCGCCGGTCCGATATCCGGCACCGAACCAGAACCGTTCCTTGTAGAGGAAATTGGCATTGACATCCGCCTGCACTGGGGCCTCTGGTTGGTATTTGATCATGGTGGAGAGCTTCACATCGAAGAATTCGCCGAGGGGAAGCATGCGGCCCGCATGCAGGTAATAGTGCTGGGTAAAATGCTGGCCCATCGGACCGTCCAGGTTCATGCTGATCTGACCGTCGGCCGCGTATATGGTGGGCACGCTTAATCCGATGTACGTGTTCGGGTCGTGCCAATAGATTCCAAATCCGAACTTTCCCACCGGCTCGTTGCGCAGATCCGCTTGGAACACCTGATCGTTCGCGTCCCAATAGACCAGTTCGTTCAGTCGTGCGGAATAGAGCGACAGACCCGCCTTCAATCCGAGTGACAGGTGGCTGTTCCCGCTCACCCGCATGCGGTACGCGTAATGACCGGCTACTTCGAAGTCCCGCGTCACACCGATCTGATCGTGTACAACGGAAAGCCCCACACCCATTTTCCCGTCCATGACGGGTCCGTCCACAGCGAACAGGCTGGTCCTTGGTGCACCCTCCACGTTCATCCATTGAGCGCGATGCAGCATGCTCGTACTGTAATAACTGTGGCTGCCTGCGTAGGCGGGGTTCAGGAACAACCCGTTGAACATGTACTGGCTGACCATCACCTCCTGCTGCGCATGGATCAGCGCGGGAGCCCCGACCATGGCGGCCAGCAATGCGTATTTGATGGATCTTTTCATGGCGATCAGTGTTCCTGGACCGTCAGCGGCGGAGGTCCACATAGCGTTGTTGGTTGGTGGCTCCTCCGTTCACGGACAAAATGGTGAAATAGGTGCCGTCGGGTAGCGGCTCACCCTGCAGGTTGCGGCCATCCCAGGTATTGCGATAGTTCAGTTGTTCAAAGACCACATTGCCCCAGCGGTTCACCACCGTGAACCGATTGTTGGGATATGCGTCGATTCCTTGGATGATGAACAGATCGTTGGCCCCGTCATCGTTCGGACTGAACGCGGTGGGCATGACTAGATCGTTCGGGTCGATGAGCTCGAAGGTGAAGACCTCGGTACATCCTACTGCATCGGTAACCTGCACCGAGTAGGAGCCTGCGGACAAGTTCTGAACGGAAGGCCCTGCCTGGCCGTTGCTCCATGCGAACTGATAGGGTGGTACCCCGCCGGAAGGGGACACCAGGATGGCGCCATCCTGGCCCTGATGCACGCTGATCTGGTAACCTCCGCTGTACGATGAGATGACCTCCGTGATGGTGATCGGATCGTTCTCTGTGATATCAAAGGAGGAGTTCAAAGTGCAGCCGTTCGCGTCCGTGATCAGTACGTCATAGGATCCAGCGGAAAGGGATCCCAGGTCCTCGTCATTGGCCCCATTGCTCCATTGGAAAGTGAACGGAGCCGATCCGCTGGTCACTTCCAGATCGACGGCGCCCTCCTCGCTCCCGGCACACAGGTTGTTGAGGATGGTGGCGCTTGCTATAACTGCCGGGGTCCCAGGCACATCCAGGTCGAGAAGAGCCACACATCCGTTCAAGTCGGTGATGCTCACGCTCAAGGGTCCAGCAGAAAGTCCTTGAAGGTCCTCCTGAACGGCACCGTTGCTCCAGGCGATGGAGTAGGGTGCGCTTCCACCCATGATCGTCAGGTCAACTGACCCGTTCGTTTCGCCGCAGGCAGCGGTGGAAATGTTGGCGCCGGTCCCAAGTGCTGCGGGTTCCACGACAGTAAAGCAGGTCGATGCGGCGCATTCGTTCACATCGGTCACGGCCAGGCAGTACTCCCCTGGTCCGAGGTCCTGAATGTCGGGCGATGTCGAGGTGAACCCTGACGGCCCGGTCCAGAACAGGGTGTAGACAGGTGTCCCTCCGGATAGCTCAGAGCTCAATTGGGCATCCGCCGCGCTGTGGCAACTGATCGCGTCCCCGCTCGGGAACAGGAATGCTTCAATGCTTGGGGATAGAACATCAGGCGCCACCAAGGCGATGGTGTCCTGCAGGACGCAGCCATTGATGTCCGAAATGGTGAGAATATGATCCCCAGCCTGCAAGCCATCCACTTCAGGGTCGGTGGATGAGTTCCCAGGGCCGCTCCACTGATAGGTATAGATCGGGCTGCCTCCGTGCACTTCGACCTGGATAGCCCCATCTTGGGACGCATGGCAGGTCAGGTTCACGCCACCTGGATATTGTGAAGTCAGGATATCCAAGTACAAGCCGGTATCCGGCTCGGTCAGGGAGATCGTGGTGTGGAAGGCACATTGGTTGTCATCGATAACGACCAGTTCATAGGCATAGTCACCTGCCGGCAGACCACTGATATCCTCCGTGAAGTATTGGGTGCTGTCCGGTCCACGCCATTCGAAGATGAACGGACCGACGCCGCCGGTAATAGAGGCATCAATGGCGCCATCAGATCCGCCATGGCAGCTGATGTTGTGCCCGGATGGATAGGTGAACGCGGTCAAGGCTGCCTGGATCTGGTCCACCGGTTCGGTCAGGGTGATCAGGCTATCGAACTGACAGCCATTGGCATCGGTGATCTGCACCTGATAAGCTCCTGCGCTCAGGGCCGTCATGTCCGGGTCGTTCGATACGAAACCGAAGGGTCCTGTGGTCTGCGTGGAATACGGTGCGGTCCCTCCGCCTGGGACCAGCTCGATCACACCGCTGCTGTCGCCGACACATTGCAGGTTGAAGCTCCCATAGTCGGAGAGGT
>JAGQVN010000301.1 GCA_020437905.1 Flavobacteriales bacterium | reverse complement strand
GATGCCGGGCAGGACACGACGATATGCCTCCTCACCGATGTTCAGCTTGGAGGGAACCCGACCGGACCATCAGGAAGCAGCTATTCGTGGGCCCCGAGCGCGGGCCTTGACGATGCCGCAGCTGCGAACCCGGTCGCCCTTCCTGCCGCTACCACCACGTACACGGTGACCGTGACAGGCCCGAACAGTTGCGTGGATTCGAGCTCCGTGACCGTTACGGTCGTTCCACCCCCTTCGGTCGATGCTGGATCGGACACCACGATCTGCTTGGGAGGATCAGCACAGTTGATGGTCATCGGTAACGGGTCCGCGGAATGGTCGCCCATCGCTGGGCTCGATGACCCCTTCAGTTCGTCACCGTTGGCTTCTCCCCAACAGACCACGACCTACCTGGTCACCGTGACCGATAGCATCGGCTGTTCCGCGTCCGATGAGGTCACCGTATCGGTCGTTGGCCTACCCACCGTACAAGCCGGGCCGGATCAATGGGTCTGTCCGGGTTTCGACGTGCCGATCGAAGCTTCCGGGGCGCTGAGCTATTCGTGGAGCCCCATCACCGGCCTCGACGATCCGACCAGCCCGAACCCGAACGCTTCACCGGCCAGCACCACCACCTATACAGTGACCGGCACAGATGCGAACGGATGCCAGGATAGCGACCAACTGACGGTGACTGTGAACGACGATCCCCCGGTGGATGCCGGGCCGGATCAGAGCGCCTGCAGCGGCGATCCGGTCATGCTCGGTGGATCACCATCCTCGTTGCCGGGTTCGACCTTTTCTTGGTCACCGGCGTCAGGTCTGGACGATCCGAACTCCGCCAATCCGATGGCAAGCCCGGGACAGACCACCTTGTACACGCTCACCGTAACGAACGACACCTGTACCAGCACCGATCAGGTCTTGGTGACCCTGGCCGGATCGGCAGAAGCGGCATTCACCTTGCGAATGGAACCGCGCTGCGACGGACTGCGCGGTTACTTCAATAACCTGAGCACCGGTGCGACCACCTATGTATGGGACTTCGGTAATGGCGAGTTCAGTGAAGAAGCAGAGCCCAGCCCTTACTTCGACTATGGCAATGACCTCGTGATCACACTCACTGCGACCGACGCTCAAGGATGCTCCTCGACATTGACCCAGACCTACCCGGCGGGAGAATTGTCGGATCATACAGACATCACCGTCCCGAACGTTTTCACCCCGAACGGAGATGGCAGGAACGACCTGTTCACCATCATTACTGATGCCTCGCTCGGCGGCTGCGTGGACATGTTCATCTTCAACCGCTGGGGTCAGAAGGTCTTCGAAAGCATCGGCAACAACATCACTTGGGATGGCCGCACCTTCGCCGGAGAGCAGGCCACGGTCGGCACCTATTTCTACACCATCACCCTCAACGGCATGAAGTACGAGGGTGCCTTACAATTGATGCGATGAACGGAAGCATACGTACTGCCTGGATCGCACCGCTCTTGATCGCGGGCGTTTCGACCGCCTGTTCCTGGAATGGCGTGAAGGGTACCGGAGAAGTGATCAGGCGACCCATCGAAGTGGAAGCCTTCCACAGCGTTATCGTGGATGGTTCGCTGGATGTGGAGATCACGGCCATGCCGGACGTCACCGTAATTGCTGAAGGGCAGGCGAACATCCTTGACCTGCTCACGTTCGAGGTGGCGGATGGGGTCTGTCGCATCGGCACCAGGGAGAGCTATGCCACGGATAAACCCTTTGTGGTCCATATCGGCATGCCGCTGCTTCGTCGCGCGGAACTGAACGGATCCGGCGACGTGTTCGGAAAGGGCCAGCTCCCTGCCGATGAATTGAAATTGGTGGTGCAGGGCAGCGGGGATATCAGCTTGGAGGTCAAAGCCCGCGCGATCAGCGCAACGGTGGAGGGCAGCGGAGACATCGCACTGAAAGGCACGTGTGAGGAATTGGATGCCCGGGTCACTGGATCGGGTGATGTGGATGCCGTGGGGCTCAGTTGCTCAGCCGCTCAGGCCGAGGTCATCGGCAGTGGCGATATCAGTGTGAATGCCAGCGAACGCCTGAATGCCGCAGTGATCGGGAGCGGAGACATTTCGTATCGTGGCGAACCGGAAGTGACCCAACGCGTGACCGGGTCCGGGGAGGTGACGAAGCGATGACAAGGGCTCGAGGCCTCTTGCTGCTGATCATGGCCTGTGGGTGCGGGCCCACCGCTCAGGAGGACCCTTCACCGGTAGCGGCAGAAGGCCAGGACCGGGAAAACCAGGGGATCATCGAAATGCCGGTCGTCGATGATGACGTGCGCAGCGACACCCTGTCGATCCAGGTCACATTCGATCTGCAGGATGGGACCCGCTTGCTAGTGGCCAGCCGCACGACCAACGAGTTCGAAGGGCTGCGGCTCTATCACTATCGCTCCTTGCCCGACAGCAGTGCCGAGTGGTTGGCGATCTCGTCACCGGCCTACGACAGCTGGACCATGTTCCCCACCTTCTTCAGCCTTACCGATCGACCCGGCACCTTGCTGATACTCGCGAACTTCGGCGCCAGGGACAGCTGGGGACAGAAAGTGCTCCGATTGGACGAGGGAGGCTTCACGGACCTTGGCTTCCTGAACGTGGCCCTGCCCGAACGGACCATGGATCCGGACGACGGACCGTTCCGCTTTCGCAGCATCGCACCTCATTGCCGGTTCGAACCAGAGAATGGGCAATGGCTTATCAGTTTCGAAGCGGACAGTGTCTGGTTGTATGATGACCTGCAAGGAGGGCTCGACCTGCATCTCGCCGCCGAGCGTGTCTCTTATCTGCTGCAGCAGGATGGGACCGTGCTCCGTGTGGACGGTCAGGACAGGCTTCCTGCCGATCCGCTCTGATCACTCAACGATCGGCACCAAGCCTCGGACACCCATGTCCACGACCAGGTCGCCGGCACCGGGTTCGTATACGCCATCGCCATTGTCGATCCACTCGAAACTGTTGTTCGTACTGAGGGATACCGTGATGACCACATCCTCGGTCTCGTTGCCCGTGATGACCAGCGGCGTTGCGAACCCGCCGGTGACCAGGCAGGAGTTGGCGGGGATCGGCGACGAGGCGAACAAGGGGTTGGGAACGGTCGTGACACCCGCGGACTGGCCGGTGATCGGCGCCAGGGGGATCAGCGGATCATGGAGTTCGAAGGCCCAGAATCCCTGTGGGCGATCATCGTTCAACGCGACCTGCTGCTCATGCACGGTGAAGGAACTGATGTAGGTGTTGAATCCGATGAACGAGGCGATCGTTCCGGTCAGGTCGAGCGCACCAAGACCGAACACCGTATCCGTGTAGCGCAGGTCAACGTCGTAGTTCTGATAGCCCAATGACACCCGAAGCCATTCGTAGGAACCCGCCGGAAGGGAACTGAGCGGAACGTTCAGAAAGGCCTCCCCTTCCCCTACCAGAACGCTCTGATCGAAGTCGATGGCGACCGCGCCACCCGCATTGGTCTCCGGGGCATGGTAGACCACCGCCCCCATGCCGGGAAGGGTCCATGCCGTGGGCGCGAACTCCACGTAGTGGCTGCTCATGGCATTGAACCGCGGATGCTGTGCGGCATGTCCCGGTGGCAGCGCAGGTGACGGCTGTCCCAAGGCATCGAGGCGGGTCTGTGTGCTATCAAAGCGGAAATTCAGGATCAGCCGCGGTCCGTCCGCGGGTTGCTGACCAGGGGATGGATCCTCCTTCTTGCAGGAGACCAGAAGCGCTACTGACGAAATGAGTAGAAGGGTCCGGCTGTTCATGGTGCGAATTTCATGCATGGTCCATGATCCTCGAACGTTCGCACTCTTCCATTTGTTATGCACGCATAACTTTACTGATTATCTTTCGATCCTTCCCCAATGCGCCCCGAGGATACCATCGACTTTCCGATACGCAAGGTGTGGAGCCGCATCTCCAGGCTGTACAATAGCGAGGCGGCGAAATATGGGGGAAGCATGGCCATTGGACAGATCCTCCTGAACATCGGTCCGGAGGGAACACGGAGCACCAAGCTTGGACCCAAAATGGGTATGGAGAGCCGTAGTCTGGTCCGAACCCTTCAGACCATGGAGGACGAGGGCCTGATCAAACGTGTGGCCGACGCGGACGATAAG
>JAGQVN010000300.1 GCA_020437905.1 Flavobacteriales bacterium | reverse complement strand
TTCCGAACCCCCGGATCGCGCTGCTCGGGATCAATCCTCATGCTGGTGATCAAGGAACGCTGGGCAGCGAAGAACGGGAACGGATCCTCCCCGCGGTGCGGCAGCTTTCGAGCGAAGGCTTCCAGGTCTTGGGACCGTATGCAGCGGATGGGTTCTTTGGCAGCGGGGCTTACCGCCATTTCGATGGTGTCCTGGCCATGTACCATGACCAGGGACTGGCACCGTTCAAAGCATTGAGCTTTGGGAACGGTGTGAATTTCACTGCAGGCCTTCCCATCGTTCGGACCAGCCCCGATCATGGGACAGGGCTGGATATCGCAGGAAAAGGTCTGGCCGACCCCGGCTCGTTCAGAGCAGCCGTATGGACCGCGCGCGATATTTTCCTCGCCAGACTTCAATATAAAGAACTGACAACCAATCCATTAGAGGTGCAGGAGAAGGGTAAACGTCCTGGTTCTAGGGAACGGGAGCGGTGAACACCGATGCAACGAGCATGCTCCGGATCGACCGATCGAGCTACATTTGCCGTTCCTTTTTTGAGGAGGACTCCGTAACAACAGTGGGAGACCCAGGAGCCTATACGGTCACGTTCACCAACCTGAAGGACGGTGTTCACCGGTTCGAGTTCGAACTGGATCGGGATTTCTTTGCATCCATCGCGGATGAAGAGCTCTTGAACGGGAATGTAGCGGCCTCGGTGGAACTGGATAAGAAGCCTGGCATGTTGGTCGCTGACATCGACCTATCCGGCACTGTGTGTGTGCATTGTGACCATTGTAATGCGCCTTTCGATCTGCCTGTGAAAGGCGCCATGAGACAGGTGTATCACCTGAACGGCAGGCAGCGCTACGATGGCTCCGAGGATGACGTGATCGGCCTGGAACCCGACGACCATCGGGTGGATCTGGAGCATCCGCTGTTCGAGTGCCTGGAATTGGCACTTCCCGCTCGGCGCATACACCCTGCCGGCGAATGTGATCCGGAGATGGAAGCCGCATTGGCGCGCAACGCAACCCGTACCAGTAATGGCCCCGACCCACGCTGGGCCGCATTGAACACATTAAAGGAAACGCCCCAAGGGCGCTAAACCCGCAAGACGATGCCAAATCCGAAGCGACGACATTCCAAGACGCGCACCATGAAGCGCAGGACCCACCAGGGCGCTTCCTCGCCGACCATCAGCACCTGCAAGGAGACCGGCGAGACGCACCTGCGTCACCGGGCCTACCAGGTAGGCGATGACCTGTACTACCGCGGAAAGGTCCTGGTAAGCGGTCAAACCGAGGATTGATACCCCACCGCGCGTGTCGGCATCCCCTGCCGTGATGCGGATCGGTCTGGACATCATGGGCAGCGACCACGGTCCGGTCGTGCCCGTGCGTGCCGCTGTCATGGCTGCACAGGAACTGGGTGAGGACAGCCGGCTTGTGTTGATCGGTGACCCCGAGATCATCCATGACCAGTTGCTGAAGCTCGGTGCCTCCCCCAATGATTTCGATATCGTTGCCAGTTCGGACGATATCACCATGCACGACAGCGCCACCAAGGCGCTACAGGCCAAGCCCAGGAGCAGTATCGCGGTCGGTTTCGGCTTGCTTCAGAAAGGTCTGATCGACGCATTCGCAAGCACCGGGAACACCGGTGCCATGATGGTGGGAGCGATGTTCTCTGTAAAACCCATCGCCGGTGTGCTGCGGCCTTGCATCAGCACCCTGGTCCCCAAGGAGGATGGCAGCTATGGTATCCTGCTCGACGTGGGGGCGAACGCAGATTGCAAACCGGAAGTGCTCGTCCAATTCGGATTGCTGGGCGCCATGCTGGCCAAACACGTGTACCACATCGAAGACCCGCGGGTATGCCTGTTGAACATCGGTGAGGAGGAGAAGAAAGGGAATGCGAACGTGGTGGCGGCATATCAACTGATGCAGAACGACCCACGTTTCCGCTTTGTGGGGAACGTGGAGGGCCGGGACCTGTTCAACACCAAGGCGGACGTGATGGTCTGCGATGGCTTCACCGGGAATATCGTGCTGAAGGCCGTGGAAGGCTTCCATGACCTGCTCGAGAAACGCGGTGTTCAAGAGCCCTTCCTGGAGCAGTTCAACTATGAGAATTACGGTGGATTGCCGATCTTGGGGGTGAACGGCAATGTGATCATCGGGCACGGCATCAGCAACGACGTGACCATCAAGAACATGGTGTTGTTCACCCGCGAAGTAGTGAACAGTAAATTGAACGACCGTATCCGAGAAGTGTTGAAATGAGCGGGACACAACGGACCACTGCGGCGATCACTGCGGTACACGGCTTCGTGCCGGACCGGGTGCTTAGCAACCACGATCTGGAAGCCATGGTGGATACGAACGATGCCTGGATCACCGAGCGGACCGGCATCAAGGAGCGGCGGATATTGGGTAAAGGCTTTGGCACTTCCGAGATCGGCGTTCGATCGGTGCTGGGTCTATGCGAGAAGCGGGGTATCGACCCGGCTGAGATCGACCTGCTCATCTGCGCCACCGTCACCCCTGACCACCAGTTCCCCGCAACGGCCAATATCATTTGCGATCGGATCGGTGCCAGGAACGCATGGGGGTTCGACCTGATGGCTGCTTGCAGCGGGTTCCTCTACGGCTTGACCACCGGTGCACAATTCATCGAGACCGGCAAGCACAAAAAGGTTGTCGTGGTCGGCGCGGATAAGATGAGCAGCATCATCAACTATGATGACCGCACCACCTGCATCATTTTCGGTGATGGAGGTGGCGCTGTACTGCTTGAACCGAGCACTGAAGGGGTTGGCGTGCTGGACAGCGCCTTGTACTCAGATGGTTCCGGTTGTCAGTTCCTTCACCAAAGATCAGGTGGATCGCTCAGCCCATCGACCATCCGGACCGTTGAAGCCAAGGAGCACGCCGTGTTCCAGGAAGGCAAGTCGGTGTTCAAGTTCGCTGTGACCAATATGGCCGATGTGAGCGCCCAGGTCATGGAACGGAACGGCCTAGGTCCGGATGACGTGACCTGGCTTGTGCCACACCAAGCGAACCTGCGCATCATCGACGCCACCGCCCGACGAATGGGCCTGGATGATGACAAAGTGATGATCAACATCGAGAAATACGGCAACACCACAGCAGGCACCCTTCCGCTCCTGTTATGGGAGTGGGAACCGAAGCTGAAGCGGGGGGACAACCTCATCCTATCTGCGTTCGGCGGGGGCTTCACATGGGGTGCCATCTATGTCAAATGGGCTTACGGGTCCTGATCACAGGCTTCCTTACATTCGTCCGACCGTGGCTACAACAACCAAGCGACCGATGAACCTTTCCCAGATCCAGGAACTGATCAAGTTCGTGGCCAAGAGCGGAGTGAGCGAAGTGGAGATCGAGCAGAAGGACTTCAAGATCACCATCCGCACCCCGGCGGGTAAAAAGGAAAAAGAGGTCCAGGTGATCGCGCAGCCAATGCCCGCCATGTTGCCCCCTTCACCCGCACCTGCCGCTGTCGTACCCGCGCCTGTACCTCCCGCCGGTGCTCCGGCCGCTGCGGCCCCTGCTCCAGGGGAGGATGCCAAGTACGTGACGATAAAGGCCCCGATGATCGGCACGTTCTACCGCTCGAGCGGGCCCGACAAACCCGTGTTCGTGAACGTTGGGGACAAGATCTCCAAAGGCAAGGTGATCTGCATCATCGAGGCCATGAAGCTCTTCAATGAGATCGAGAGCGAAGTGAGCGGGACGATCGTGAAGGTCCTGGTCGACGATGCCAAGCCCGTGGAATACGACCAGCCGCTGTTCCTGGTGGATCCCAGCTGATCACGGAGGCCATGTTCAAGAAGATACTGGTGGCCAATCGTGGTGAGATCGCCCTTCGGGTGATCCGGACCTGCAGGGAGATGGGCATCCGATCCGTTGCTGTCTATTCCACGGCTGACAAGGACAGTTTACCGGTGAGGTTCGCTGATGAGGCGGTGTGTATCGGCCCACCTCCCAGCAAGGAGAGCTATCTGAACATCCCGCGGATCATCGCGGCTGCCGAGATAACCAATGCTGATGGAATCCATCCTGGCTATGGTTTCCTCAGCGAGAATGCCAAGTTCAGCAAGATCTGCCAGGAGCATAACATCAAGTTCATCGGCGCCCTGCCCGACCAGATCGAAGCCATGGGTGACAAGGCGACCGCCAAGGCCACCATGAAGGCTGCGGGTGTGCCGTGCATCCCGGGAAGTGATGGATTGGTCGAAGACCTGGGCGAAGCCAAGAAAGCCGCCAAGAAGATCGGCTATCCGGTGATCCTGAAGGCTACTGCCGGCGGTGGTGGGAAAGGCATGCGCCTGGTGTGGAAGGAGGAAGAGTTCGATGACGCATTTTCCAAGGCAAGCCAGGAGGCGGGTGCGGCCTTCGGGAACGCTGGCATGTACATGGAGAAGTACATCGAGGAGCCCCGGCATATTGAGATCCAGATCGCAGGCGATCAATACGGCACGTTCTGCCACATGAGCGAACGTGATTGCTCCATCCAGCGCCGGCACCAAAAGCTGGTGGAGGAGACCCCCAGCCCATTCATGACCAAGGCGCTCCGGAAAAAGATGGGGGAGGCCGCGATCAAGGCCGCCGCCGCAGTGAACTATGAAGGCGTGGGCACGGTCGAGTTCCTGGTCGATAAGAACCGGAACTTCTACTTCATGGAGATGAACACGCGCATCCAGGTGGAGCACACGATCACCGAGGAAGTGATCGATTATGACCTGGTACGCGAGCAGATCAAGATCGCGGCCGGAGTGCCGATCTCCGGGCTGAACTATGAACCCACGCGGCACAGCATCCAGTGCCGGATCAACGCCGAGGACCCCTTCAACGGGTTCCGCCCCACTCCCGGTAAAATCACCACCTATCACAGCCCTGGTGGACACGGGGTCCGAGTGGATACCCATGTTTATGCAGGCTATACGATACCTCCGAACTACGATAGCATGATCGGCAAGCTGATCGTGACCGCTCAGAGCAGGGAGGAAGCCTTGGATAAGATGTCGCGCGCGCTCAGCGAATATGTGATCGAAGGAGTGAGCACGACCATCCCGTTCCACCTTCAACTGTTGCGCAACGAACAGTTCCGGGAAGGGAATTTCACCACCAAGTTCCTTGAGGATTTCGAGCTGAAGAAGTAGGTGCCCCCTCAGGCGCTTGCTCGCGTTCCCCTGACCTTCTTTTCGGCCACCAACTCCTTCACGGCTCGGATGACCGCCCGGTCATCGAAACCACACTCCGTATAGAGTTCCGCCTGGCTGCCGTGCTCGACCCAACGGTCGGGGATGCCAAGGCGCTTCACTTGGGCGAAATAGCCGTGGTCGGTCATGAACTCCAGCACCGCGCTACCCATTCCTCCCATGATGCAACCATCTTCCACGGTGACCACCTGGTCGAATTTGCCAAACACTTCATGCAGCAACAACTCGTCCAGCGGTTTCACGAATCGCATGTCGTAATGGGCAACACTGAAGCCTTCCTGCTCGAGGGCATCAATGCCCCTGGCCGCGAGGTTGCCGATGTGCCCGATGGACAGCACGGCCACATCCGAACCTGACCGCAACTTGCGCCCCGTACCGACCTTGATCTCCTTGAACGGGGTCTTCCAGTTCACCATGACCCCTTCTCCACGCGGATAGCGAATGCTGAAAGGCCCCTGGTCAGGCAGCTGGGCTGTGTACATCAGGTCCCGAAGC
>JAGQVN010000299.1 GCA_020437905.1 Flavobacteriales bacterium | reverse complement strand
TACACCGACCTTCTTGCTCTGGTCGTTCCCGGTGAAATTGAACCGGGCCAGGTAGGCACGGCTGTTCACCAGCGTACCACCGATGTCCATGTTCTCCTGTGCGTTGCTGAGCACCTCCCACACGCTCTTGTCGGGAACCAGCTCCTTGTGGCTCTGGTCCACATAGGCGGTCTGTACGGTATCACCGATGATCACTTCTCCCTTGTCCGGCTTCTCCTCGCCCATGATGAGGCGGAAGAGCGTGGTCTTTCCCGCACCGTTCGGACCGATGATGCCCACGATCCCTGCAGGCGGTAAGCTGAAGTTGAGGTCCTCGAAAAGCACCTTTTCCCCGAAGGCCTTACTCACGCCTTTGAACTCGATCACCTTGTCACCGAGTCTTGGACCGTTGGGAATGAAGATCTCCAGCTTCGATTCCTTGTCCTTGACGGTCTCGCTCTGCAGCTTGTCGTAGTTCTGCAGGCGGGCCTTGTTCTTCGTGCGTCGCGCGCTCGGGTTGCTGCGCACCCACTCCAACTCCTGCTTCAGCACACGCTGCCGACGGCTCTCCTGCTTCTCCTCCTGCTCCAGGCGGGCGCTCTTTTGCTCCAGCCAGCTGGTGTAGTTGCCTTTGTACGGAATGCCCTCGCCACGATCAAGCTCCAGGATCCACCCGGCCACATTGTCCAGGAAGTAGCGGTCGTGCGTAATGGCGATGATGGTGCCCTTGTACTCGCTCAGGTGGTGCTCCAACCAGGCCACACTTTCCGCATCCAGGTGGTTGGTGGGTTCGTCCAGCAACAGGATGTCGGGTTGCTGAAGTAGCAGGCGGCAAAGGGCCACACGGCGCCGCTCGCCACCGGACAGCACCTTGATCGGTGCATCGCTCTCCGGGCAGCGCAGTGCATCCATGGCGACCTCCAGTTTCTGGTCGATGTTCCAGGCGTCGGCCGCTTCGATCTTGTCCTGCAGCACGCCTTGACGGTCGATGAGCTTCTGCATCTTATCCGGATCCTCGAGCACTTCGGGGTCTCCGAACTTCTCGTTCACCGCCTCATACTCCTTCAACAGGTCCATGATGGGCTGCACCCCTTCGCGCACCACCTCGATCACGGTCTTGCTCTCATCCAGTTCCGGCTCCTGCTCCAGGTGACCGACCGAGTAGCCCGGACTGAAGACCACTTCGCCTTCATAGCTCTTCTCCTTGCCGGCTATGATGCGCATCAAGGTGGACTTACCCGCCCCGTTGAGACCCAGGATGCCGATCTTGGCGCCATAGTAAAAGGACAGGTAGATGTCCTTGAGGATGTTCTTTCCTGAAGGCAGGGTCTTCCCCACCTTCACCATGCTGAAAATGATCTGTTTATCGTCTGCCATGATGGTCAGCTGGTTCTTGGTCGCGTAGGTCACGGAACGTCCAGGGACGGTCCGATCGCGCTACGGGAGCGCGAATATCTCGGATCGTTTCCGATCGGTCACCTTTTCCGCACGAGCAGCCAGTGACGGAGGCAGGTCATGATGCAGCAGCACCCCTTCCAAGGTCTGGCCATCGGAAGGTGATACCAGGATGTAGGTCGTTCCCTTGGGTCCCGGGTCCCGGTAGAGCAATTGCCTGTCCAACCCTTGTGCAAGCACCTCGAACTCCAGCGGCGCTTCCCAAGGGAATTGAACCAGGACCCGGTCCTCCGGACCGGTCTGGGTCCTGAACTGCGCAGCTGCTGAAGCGGCTTCCGGAAAACGCTCGATCCTGCCTTGGATGCCAGTAAGCCCCAGATAGCCCATGCCGGTCAGGACAACCACACTGGCTGCGACCGTGCGTACCCGTTTCGACAACTTCTCCAACATGGACTCCTGCACCAACTTCAACAGATAGAAGATGGCAATGGCCGAACTGAGGTGGAGCATGAACAGGATGTACAGCCAGACCCGGGGTGGTCCCACATTCGCCTGGAGGATCACGATCGGGATGGCACCCAACGCAGTAGCGGCCATGATAAGCCTGAACTTGCTGGAGATGTAAGACGCGTAGATGAGCCCGAGGAGGCCAAGCCCGCTGATCCACGTGGCCGCTGTATCATTGATGTAGGCGAAGAGGTCGAAGCTGCGGTCCTGATGGTTCAGGGAGAACTGCTCCCAGGAAACCTCGCCCATGGTGGGATGGTGGAACAATTGGGCAACCCCATGGACCACAACTACGGGCAGGTAAAAGAACAGGGTAAGTAGTACGAACCCTCCCAGGGAGAGCAGGAGCTTGCCCATGCGTTGTTGAAGCGAGGCCGTGTATTTGGTCATCAGATACATGACCAACCAGCAGTAACCGGCCACGGCGATGTAGATCATGGTTGGTACGGTCCACATGCCCAAGGCGTTCACCAGCGCGAACAGCGCGGCGGTCACCGTATTGTTGGTCTTGGCGAAATGACGGCCGATGATCCAGGACAGGACCATGAACAGCCAGGTCAGGCTGTAGCCACGGCCCAATGCGCTGTATTCGATCAAACATCCGGAGGCCGCTACGAAGCTCAGGGCGATGAGCGCGATGTATCGGTTGAACATGGCCCTGGCGAAGGCATAGAACAGGGGCATGACCAGGATCCCAGCGATCAGCGCGGGCAGGCGCAGCTGCACCCGACCCATACCGAATACCGCAGTGCTAAGCTTTACGAGGAGCGTGTGCAGGATGTGGTTGTTCGGATAGGAATAATCGGATAGGATCACGTGGAACGGCCTGGCCGCGAAATAGACATACGTGAAGGCCTCGTCGTAGATCACCGGCTGCCACAACTGACTGATGCGCAGCGCTGCGCCGATCAAGATGACCACAAGCACAATGCGTTTATGCGTGACCGACGTGCGCTTGGTGAGGCCATGGATCCCTCTTCGCAGGTCGGTCTTGAAGGCAGGCCAGCCCGTGCTTTGCTCATGCCGCTTTCGACCACTTGCCAGTGACCGTGCCCAAAGCAGGGCCGCAAGGCCCGCTGCACCCAAGCCTGCGGAAGCGGTTCGGAGATTGCCCAGGACCCGGGCATGGAACTGCTCGGAATAGGTCTCCACCTCCCCGTCCGGCGCTGTTCTGTCCAGGTAATTACGTACCGCGCTGAACTCCAGACCGGCCAGGTACCACGCGGCCAAGGCAAGCAACAGCAGGGCAATAGCAGGCAGATACCACATGGCGCGCTGGCTCAACCGTCCAAAAGTAGAGGACCGCGACGAGCGAGGAAAGCACGAGGCACCGCTCATCGTGAGGGCGGGCCGTTCGTCACAAATAGTACTTTGTTTTGCATAGTACCAACCTTTGCATATATCTTTGGACTGTCAAAGAACTATTGAGTACACCATCGCCAAGTCAGACCACCAAGCACATGAAGGTCGAGAACACCAAGGCACAAATGCGGAAGGGCGTCCTGGAGTACTGCATCCTCTCCATCCTGGCACAGGACGAGCTCTATCCATCGGATATCATCGCCCGCCTGAAGGATGCGAAACTGATCGTGGTGGAAGGGACCTTGTATCCCCTGCTCACCCGGTTGAAGGATGCCGGGCTGCTGACCTACCGCTGGGAGGAATCGCGCAGCGGACCTCCGCGCAAATACTACAAGCTCACGACCGTGGGCGAGAAATTCCTTTCGGAGCTGGACCAGACCTGGGAGGAGCTCATGCAAGCTGTAAAAAAGACCACCCGCAGGAACGCAACACGATGAAAAAGACCCTGACAGCAAACATCAGCGGAGCGGTGTTCCACATCGAGGAACAGGCCTATGAAAGGCTGAACCGCTACCTGGACACCATCCGGGCCCAGTTCGCCGGGAACGCCGGACGGGACGAGATCATGACCGACATCGAATCGCGCATCGCCGAACTGCTCAGCGAGCGGCTCGGAAGTGGTCGGCAGGTGGTCACCGTGGAGGACGTCGATCACGTGATCCAGGTGATGGGCCAACCCGAGGACTACCTTGGCGAGGACACCTTCACCGATGGTCCGGAGGGTGCATTCCACCAAAGCAGCGGACAGGCGCGCAGGCACCGTCGTCTGTTCCGCGATCCGGACGACAAGTGGGTCGGCGGTGTGCTTTCCGGCGTGGCCAACTACTTCGGCTTCGACCCCCTGATCCTGCGCATCATCTATCTGGTGCTCCTCATCACCGGT
>JAGQVN010000298.1 GCA_020437905.1 Flavobacteriales bacterium | reverse complement strand
TGTTATCGCACAAGCTCAAGATCCCATGCTCCTTCGCGATGACCGCCACTGCAGCGATGTCCTGTAGTTCGAACGTGAGCGAGTTCGGGCTTTCCAATATGAAGAACGTGGTGTTCTCGCGGATCGCGCGGCGATAATTCTCCGCATTGGTGCCGTCCACAAAGGTGTGCTCCACACCGAAGCGCGGAAGGAGATCCGCCAACAACTTTTTGGTCCAGCTGTACGGCTTGTCCACACAGACCACATGGTCCCCGGCCTTCACGAAGCTCAATACCGCCGCAGCAATGGCCGCGCTTCCACTGCTGAATACCAGAGCATCTTCGGCCCCCTCCAGGGCGGCTATCTTCTCGCGGAGCACACCTACCGTCGGGTTGAAGCCCCGTGTGTACAAGGGGCGCTCCATTTCCCGCTGCACCACCTCGCGCATGGCTTGGACACTGGGGTAGGTGAAGTTGCCGCTTTGCACAATGGGTGGCACGACCGCATGGTAGCCGTCCTCCCGGTTCTCCCCAAGGTGGGTCAGGATGAACGATAGGTCTCTTTCCATGGTCCGAAAGATGCAATATGGCTTCCGAACCTTGACGGTCACTGTCCGTATCGGACGAACCTGATCGACGGATAAGGATCGAACGTGGATCGGCCTGAAATTTGTGCCTACGTATCGGACCAACCTCCACCTCCATGTGTCGCCCGATTCTTTTTGCCTCGGTCCTGCTTTCCACGGCGCTGCATGCCGAGAAGCTCAGCGTTCGGGTGACCACCACGGAGCGCGTCACGGTCACCTAGATCTGCTCCAATCGGGCTGTAGGTGACGGTTCTGAGCCGGTCGAGCGCAGCGTGGTGTGGCATCCGGGTCGCTTGACCTGGGAAGCATCCGGAGGACACCCTCCGTACGTAGTGTTGGATATGCAGCGCGATGAAAGCGGGGTCGCCTGTGTCACGATCATGGATGCAACAGGCACCATGGCCACAGGCTGCAAGATCATGAGGTCGCGTAACGAGAGGATCACCATCGATTGTCCACAGAACTGTCCGACCGAGGATGACAGCGGGCCTGATGACAGCAGGGAGAAGATCGTCAGGAAGACGAACAACCCTTTCCCGAAGCCGCGGGAGATGTATACCAATGATCGGCCCGCGGCAGATCGTATGCGCCTCCCCAAAGAGCCCCCGACCGGCGGTCGCAGCATGACCTGCCTGAGCTCGCCTGCTGTACGCCCCACCCCGATGGGGCGGCAGTAGTGCTATCGGGGTACCGGCCGCTGCCAGAACACGAATCCGTTCTTCGTTCCAAGCACCTGCAAGGTGCCGATCCGTTTCACTTCCTCCACGGACGTGATTTTGCTGACCACGTACACCGGTCGGTCTATGCTGCCATGGAGTAGCCATTCCTCATCATACGCCCTTGGGTCCTCCACCGGTGGTTTGCGGGTGTAGAAGAGGTGTGCATAGCTCTTGTAGCCCATGGTGATCACATAGCATCGTTCGCCCTGTCGTTCCTTGAAGAAGTCGATCGCTGCGCGCTGGCTGTATCCTTCGATCTTGTTGATGGTGAGCATCAATGCCAATGGAATGAACAAGGCCATTCCACCGAACAGGGTGAGGATGCCCCAGCGCCGATCCTTGCCATCCAGCCAGAACAAGGCAGAGGCAACGGTGAGCCCCAGCCAGAGCCCTGCCAGGGCTTCCGATCCGGACCAGGTCACTTCGGCATCAAGGTTGCCAAGAGCGAAGGCATCCTGTGCGAAGAGCGGACGGATGATATACAGGTTGTTTCCGATGACGGGAAGCAGGGTGAACACCAAGGCGAGGATGCCGCCGACAACCCCAATGCCAATGCGTGTCCAGGTTCCGGCCGTGGACCCGCGTTTCCAAATGCTTTCCAACGTAAGTGCCGCCAGATAGGTCAATGGGAAATAGGCCAACGAGCTGTAGTGTACGATCTTGGTGCGTACGATGCTGAACAAGATGAGCACCACCCAGAACAGCAGGACCATCCAACGGCGGTGGTCATTGAGGCGGGCACTTTCGCGCTCCGGCCGCAGAAGTTGACGGATGGCGAACAAAGAGGCTGGGAAACATCCGACCAACAGCACCACGAAATGATAGCCGAAGAAGCCGCCATGCCCGGCGTCCTCAGTGGTGAGCATCGCCACCTGTCGCCAAAAAAAATCCTCAATGAACACCGGTCCATGGCGGACCACATCCACCACCAACCAACTACCCACGACGAACGCTATCCCCGCCGCGGTCCGACCGATAGTAAGCCAGCCGATCGGTATCCGAAAACCGTTGAATGCGGTGTAAGCCAAGACCACCAGCCCGGGGATCAGGAGGCCCACGGGCCCCTTGGTCAATACGGCGAGTCCCAGGTAGAACCCGGATAGCCATCCGTGCCGCGCCAAGGCATCGCGTGCACTGGCCTCGATCAAATGGTGGAGGCCCAGGAAGATGAACAAGTTGAACCAGGGGTCGATGATCCCGCTGCGGAAATAGAGGTGGGGTAGTAGGGAACCGACATACGCGAGTACCCAAAGCATTCCGAAAGTGCCATCACGGAGGTTGCTTCCGATGCGATAGAGCGCAAGGAGCGTGAAAAGACCTGCGATCGCATTGGGGACCCTCGCGGCGAATTCGCCTATTCCGAACACGGACATGCAGATCGCCTGCATCCACATGAAAAGGGGTGGTTTTTCGTGGAATGGACGATGATCGATCTGCGGCTGCAGCCAGTCGCCCGTTACCAGCATCTCTCGGGCGATCTCAGCGAAGTTGATCTCGTCCCAGTCGAACAGGTGTACTGCACCCAACCCGGGCACAAAAAGCAACAGGGCGCCCACCGCGATCAGTACATAGCCGAGCAGGCCGGAACGCGCCATGCTTGCGAAGGTAGTCAGCCTCAGGAAGCGCTCAGGATCCTCCAGGGAATGCCCGTTCGGGCCAGAAAGTAGCGCAGGCTGGTGTGCAGTACGCCCAGGCCATAGGTCATGCTTCGGCTGAAGTTGATGCTGCTGGCTTCCTCGAAATATTTCGTGGGACAAGTGATCTCTGCGATCTCGAAGCCGTTCCAGAAGATCTGTGCGATCATCTGGTTGTCGAACACGAAATCCTCGGAACACCGGTGGTAATCACAGCGGTCCAGGACCTCCCTGCCAAAGGCTCGGTATCCGGTATGGTACTCGCTCAATTTCTGGCCCATCAACAGGTTCTGTGTGAAGGTGAGCAGGCGGTTCGCGATGTACTTGTACAAGGGCATGCCACCCTTCAATGCCCCATTCCCAAGGATCCTTGAGCCGAACACGACAGGGTACAGGCCATTACCGATCAGGGCCACCATGCTGGTGATCAACATGGGGGTGTATTGATAATCCGGGTGCAACATCACCACGATGTCCGACCCAAGTTCCTTGGCCTTGTCGTAACACGACTTCTGGTTGCCCCCATAGCCGCGGTTCTGTTCATGCTCAACGATGTGCTTTATCCCCAGGTCCCGGGCCACATTTACCGTGTCGTCGGGGCTGTGATCGTCGACCAGCACTACCTCATCGACCAGATCGAAGGGGATCTCGTCATAGGTCCGCTTCAGGGTCGAAGCCGCTCTATAGGCCGGCAGCACGACGGTGACCTTTTTGCCCTTGTACATGGCACAAAGATGGGTTCTTCGACGGATCGGCTCAGCGCTTCTCGGCCACGTGTACCACGTACACAGCCAGCAGGATGATGGTCATGAGCAGCAGTTCCGCCGCTCCGATGGATTCGCCGTCCATGGCACCCCAGCCTACGGCCACCACTGGCATGAGGTAGGTGACGGAGGACGCCCACACCACTGAAGTTCGTTGAAGCAAGGCATTCCAGAGGATGAAGGCAACCGCACTGGACATGACCGCCAACACGGCTACGTATCCGAGCGCCTTCCAGGCTCGGGGGTCGGCGGCCAGCGTTCCGGGCAGATCGCTCCACCAGATAATGCCGAGGCACAGGGGGCCCAGAAAGGTGAGCGCCAGGGAGGCAGTGGCAGGCGCGGGTAGCATGTACAAGTGGTGTTTCACAATGTTGCCACTGGTTCCGTAACACACCGTGCCCAGCACCACTAGCAGTGCGTAGCCAGACCAGGCAGGGTCCGTGCCTTCCGAACGTACCGCGATCAGTGCGGCGGCTCCTGCGAAACCCAGTGTGATGCCCGCCAAATGGATCCAGCGGATGGTCTTGGCAAAGAACAGGCTTCCAATGATCAGGGTCATGAACGGAGTGAGGCCGTTGAGCATGCCGGATAGGGCGCTGGAAATGCGGCTCTGGGCCAGGGCGAAGAGAAAGGCCGGTATGCCGTTGCCCATGAGCGCGGCGAACAGAAGGGGCTTCCAGTGCTCGCGGAGGTGTGTTGAGTAGCGAAAGAGCGCCGGAAGCAAGGCCATCCATGCAATGAGAAGCCGGGCGGACGCCAACTGGACCGGGCTGAGCATCGGGTCGTCACCGTCGAACAGTCCTCGCTTGATGAGGATGAAGGAACTGCCCCAGATCGCCGCCAAGGTGAACAGAAGGGCCCAAGCTACGCGGTCGGGCTTATGGGTGTCCATGCTACCGGGTCGCGAAGGTGGGCCACTTTTTCCATACTACCTTTGTAACTTCAACGTTGATGTAGCGTCCTATTCATGTCAACCGCGGAAATCATGGGAACCAAGAGCGTCCTTTTCACCTCGATGTTGGTGCTTCTCTTCTCCTGTCAGCAGGTGGATCGGAACCTCACTGAGGGGGTTTCGGACCCGATCCGGACCGAAAGCGAGATCATCATCACCAGCGGTACACCTGTGACCATGGCCGACCTGAGCATCGAAGGGATGTCCTGTGAAATGATGTGCGGCGGGGCCATCAAGAAGGCGCTTGCCTCCCTGCCGGGTGTCCACTCCTCGATGATCGATTTTTCCGAGGGGACCGATGTGGCCGATCATGCCATCGTGACCTACGACCCTTCCCAGGTGTCCGACGCTCAAATGGTCGAGGCCATTCACAAGATCCATGATGGCCAGTACAAGGTCATGGCCGTAAAGGTCACCAGGCAGGTGCTTGGTGAGGCTCCGGTCGATGAGGCCGTGGAAAGTGAGGATGCCTCCCAGGTGAACGCTTCGCTGCCCCGTATGCTGGTCCCCAGCATCATCAGGTTGCTTTCGCAGGTGCTGCGGACTTGAGGTGTTCGTACCGGAACGTCCTAGGGAGGCTTCGGCCTCCTTTTTTTTTTATTCGAACAGTGACCTCGTTCCAGTACACACGTCCCAAGTGCGATGTGAGGTCCGGCCTGCGAAGGCCGGTCAGTGGGAGAGCGGTCTCTGCGGGGCAACCTGTGGGGGCCGCTCAATTTTTGGCCATACATGGGCGTTCGGCTGCGGTAATTTTGTCCGGATGGAACGAAGCAGGCATGGCGCGGTGGTCTTTTGGTTGATCACGGGATGCGTCATGATCGCTTGCATGGTGGTCATAGGAGGCATCACCCGGCTCACGGGAAGTGGCCTGTCGATCACGGAATGGGACCCGATCTTGGGCGCCCTTCCTCCCATGAACGCTGCCGAATGGGAGGAGGCCTTCGCGAAGTACAAGCGGATCCCGGAGTACACGCTCGTCAACCCGGACATGGACCTGGCGGGTTTCAAGGACATTTTTTTCTGGGAATACCTTCATCGCAATTGGGGTAGGCTCATGGGCTTGGTGTTCCTCATCCCGTTCGTGGTCTTCCTGAGGACCAAGCGGATATCGGGCTGGTTGTTGCGGCGCTGCTGGGCCATCCTGCTTGGTGGTGCGTTGGTGGCCGCCTTGGGCTGGTTCATGGTGGCCTCCGGTCTGAGCGATCGACCGGATGTAAGCCACGTCAGGTTGGCCATCCACCTCTGCGCGGCGTTCGTTGTGTTCTCCCTGGTCCTATGGACCGTGTTCGACCTGTTGGAGGAGCGGCGTGCGTTCGGTGCCACCCTCACCGGACCCGGGCTCTGGTCAAGGCTGCTGCTCGTTCTGCTTGCGGTACAGGTCGTTTGGGGTGCTTTTACCGCAGGCTTGGATGCAGGTAAGATCTACAATTCCTGGCCTCTGATGAACGGACAGTTCTTGCCTGAGAACGTCCGCGCTTTCGGGGACCTCTGGACCGACCTTGCGGATCACCGGGATGGCGTACAGTTCATCCATCGGAATTTGGCCTGGTTGGTGGCTGGAGCGACCCTGGTGTTCGCTCTGCGCTACCGGAGGGAGGCTGCTCTTGAGTATCGTTGGTCCTGGTTGGCCGCCATGGTGATCGTCCAGTTCATCCTTGGCGTATACACGGTGTTGGGGCAGGTGCCACTGGGCCTGGGCGTGGCCCATCAGCTCGGAGCACTGGTCCTGCTGGGATTGCTCCTCAGCGTGATCCATCGGACGGGTCGCTTGCTCCCCAATGAAGGGTAGCAGCAAAATGGCGCATGTCCGCCCGGATCCGATCGGCCACAGGCGCAATTGAATCGGAGTTCGGACGGCTGTTGAAGTACAGCGCACCGTACAGGAAATGCGTGCTGCTGTCGGTCAGGTAGAAGATCATCGGTGCGGCTACATCCCCGTGTACGTCGAAGAACGTACCGAACACCCGATCACTATCCCGTACGATCCGCTCCTGGTCGATCCGGATGGCTTTCGCCTGGTGCTTGCCGCGCATTTCGTAGGCATCCTCGATAAGCATGTCCAGGTCATCCTGAACGGTCCGATAGGTCAGATGCACTGTTCCCTTGTACCCCGGGAACACCAGATCATACCAACCTGGACGGGCGCCGGCCTGCTTCTGACGCATCTCCGCGTATACAGGTATCTCACCGCCGTATTGAGGGCATCGCCAATCCACGAACCCGGGATCGGGCAGGTCCAGACGCAACTGACCTTTCGGGCGGGGAATGGGATCGGAACTACACCCGGACACCAGCACGGCAGCTAACAGCAGCCATACGATGGATCGCCTATGCCTCATCGGTCCAATGCACTTTCACCCGTCGCACACGCTTGTTGTCAGAGCTTTCGACCAGGAACGAGTAGTTGCGGAGCGCCACACGTTCACCACGCTTGGGGATCCGCCCTGTTAGTTCCAGGATGAACCCACCGATGGTCTCGCTGTCGCCTTTGTTCTCCTCGAAGACCTTTCCATCAATGCCCAGTATCCGGTACATGTCGTTCAGGGTGGTCTTGCCCTCCAGCACGAACGTCCGGTCGTCCAGTTTGCTGTATGTCAGGTCCTCATCATCGAACTCATCCGTGATGTCCCCGACGATCTCTTCGATCACATCCTCCAAGGTGATGAGACCGGATGTTCCTCCGTACTCGTCAACTACCACTGCGATATGCACTTTTTTGGCCTGGAACTCCTTGAGCAGATCGTCCAGCTTCTTGTTCTCCGGGACGAAGTAGGGATCGCGCAGCAGGTCATGCCAGTTCAGGTCGGTGGCATCGATATGCGGTAGGACATCCTTGATGTGCAGGACACCCACCACCCGGTCCATGGTGCCTTCATATACCGGTACCCGGCTGAATCCCGACCCAACGATGGCCTTGAGCAGCTCCTGATAGCTAAGCTCGACATTGAACGCGACCATTTGGGTGCGCGGTCGCATGACCTGCCGGACCTCGATGGTACCGAACTTCACAATACCTTTCAGGATGCGTTGTTCCTCCAAGGTGGTGCTCGCATCATCGGTCAGCTCCAGGGCATGGCCCAGCGCATCCACGGAGATGGTGCGCCCGGCGTATCTGCTCAATCGCTTCTCGATGAACGAGGTACTGCGGATCAGGGGTTCGTTCAGCGGGGTGCATAGGTAGCGCAGGACCAGCAGGGGCCGTGACATGCGCTGGGCGACCCTCATGGCGTGCTCCGTGGCGTACACCTTCGGCAGGACCTCACCCAATAACAGGATCAGAAAAGTGACCGATACCACTTGGATGACGAACACCGACCAAGCCGGCATCCCCTGCGTGTCCACCAACCCGTCGATCACCAGGGTGCTGAGCACGATGATGCCCACGTTCACGAAATTGTTGACGATCAGAATGGTGGCCAGCAGGCGACGCGGTCTGGAAAGCAGGTCCATGACCCGTTCGCCGCTGGCACCGCCCCGCTCGCGCAGGTCCCGCAGATCCACCGGGCCCAGGGAGAACAGGGCCACCTCGCTGGCGCTGAACGCGGCCGAGACCATGAGCAGGACCACGATGATGACCAGGGCGATGATCGCCATGGCGCTCATTCCCGATGCGAGGATCGGTGCGCTGAGCAGGAAATATGCGGACGGAGGCTCCATGCAATGGACTGACCCGGGTCGGCCTGATCCGGCCGTTTCGACCCTAGAAGGGCAGGTCGTCCTCCTCGTCGTTGGTAATGGCTTGCGGCACAGGCCGCGGATCTCCGGAGGAGCGCTCCATCGGTGGCCCGCTTGCATCCGGTCGCTCATTGGCCCGGTCCAGCATGGTCATTTCATCGGCCTGGATCTCGGTGGTGTAGCGCTTGTTGCCATCGCGGTCCTCCCATTGTCGTGTACGGAGCTTGCCTTCCACATAGACCTTGCTGCCCTTGCGCAGATACTTCTCAGCGATCTCACCCAGACCGCGCCAGGCCACCACGTTGTGCCATTCGGTCTGCTCACGCTTCTCACCGGTCTGGCGGTCTTTGTATGTTTCGCTGGTCGCGATCCGGAAATTGGCCACCGTGGCTCCGTTGGTCAGGTGTCTCACTTCGGGGTCGGCCCCGAGGTTGCCGATCAGGATCACTTTGTTCACTCCGGACATGGAACTTCGATTGAGCTTCAAAGATAGTCCAGGATGGGATCGCAGGTGCCATTGGACCTGACCAGCTCCCTGTTCGAGGACGAAGGCGTGGACAGCAGGTCCAGCGCAGTGGTCAGTCCTCCTCGTCCTTGTGCTTTCCGAACATCCGGTAGATGAGAAAGAGCGGTACGAGGGTCACGAGGCCGACCGTGTCCTTGACCACACTGTATATGACGATGCCGACCAGGAAGCCGATGAACAAGGCATGGAACAAGGAGGACTTGGCCATTGAATGTCCAAATATCATGCGCTTCGAGCTAACCGTTCAGGCCCTATGGACCTATGGAACCCTTGGGCCAAAGCTTGAGGAACGTGCCCATGACCTGTCCGTGTCGGGAGGGGTCGTGCTGTCCCGGATCCCCAGCTCATCGTTCGAACAGGAAAGCGAGTCGATCTTGCGGAATGGCGAGATCGGACCGTATTTAGATCCGACCCTCACACAGGTCCTTGGCCAGGCTGGAACGCTTCAAGCCCTTGTTCCTGTGAATATGCGCACATCGTACATATTGTCCACCATGAGTTGAACGTGGTAATAGTTGACATGTTCCAAGATGGCGAAGAGGTTTGTGAGCGCGCCCCAAAGGAACATTTCTTGAAAGCATGGCTTTCGCCGATCCAGGTAGAGCTCAGCGATCATGATCGGGACCATGCATAGAATGAGCATCACATTCCATCCTTTAGATCGGCGAAAGAACCGAAGCGCTTGGTCTTGTGCGACCGGCAGTCCTTTGAGCCGGTGCAGTCTCAGCTTCCAATAATGCTGTCCCTGGTAGAGCACGACGATACAAACGACCATACCGTAGGTCAAGAGGACCACGTTCCTGAACGGGTGGTAATACAGGATGACCAACAGTATGACCGGAAACGTCAAAAAGGCGTGTGCTCTTTCCGTAGGATAGTACCAGCCAAGGCGTTGGATCAGTCGTTCCTTGGTCATGCTTCCGGGCCGGATGTACCGTTCTTTGTTGGCATCCGGGCTAATAGATACGTGGAGCGTTCCACCAATCTTGGCATGGGGTACCGATCGAGCGCTCTTTTCGGGATCGCGACCCAGGAGGCAGGTACATGGACGCCTTCAGGTAGCTCAGCGGTCCAGAAGCGCGTGTGCAGATGTTGATGGCTGAGGATGTGGCGCACCTTGTGTTGGGGGCCTATCAATCTCCAAGATCCTTCGCCGGTGAGCTCCTGCAAGGCGGAGGTGACCGCACGAGTGCCCAGTTTCCGCCTTCCTTCGATCAGCGGTGGCTCCCAGAGGCCCTGCCAGATGTCTCCGGCTGGGCGTTCTTGGAGGTAGGCAAAGTCACCCTTTTGCACCCATATGTAATGGAACCAGCGGTCGCGTACCCGGGTCCGACCTTGCTTCACCGGTAGCGAGGCGACGCGGTCCTGTGCCAATGCAAGGCACCACGACGCAACCGGGCAGTTCGTGCAGCCGGGTTTGCGTGGGGTGCAGATCAGGGCGCCGAGTTCCATGACAGCCTGGTTGTGGGTTCCGGCATCGGTCGCCGGCAGCAGGCTTGAGGCTAGGTCCCGGAATCTTCGACGGCCTTCCGTGCTGTCGATCGGGGTGTCTATGTCGAACACCCGGGCCAGCACCCGGTACACATTGCCATCGACCACAGCGTGGTGGAGACCGAACGCAATGGAGGCCACCGCTGCGGCGGTGTAGTCACCCACCCCGGGTAGGGCACGCAGGGCGGTGTGGTCGGCCGGGAAACGCCCCCCATGCTCCAGGACCACCTGCCGCGCCGCCGCGTGCAGGTTGCGGGCGCGGGAATAGTAACCCAGCCCCTGCCACAGTCGAAGGACCTTACGCTCGGAGGCAGCAGCCAGAGCGTGCACCGTGGGAAAAGCGTCCAGGAAGCGCTCGTAGTAGCCGACCCCCTGCTCCACACGGGTCTGCTGCAGCATCACTTCGCTCAACCAGATCCGGTATGGGTCCTTGGTGCGCCTCCACGGCAGGTCCCGGTGTTCCTCCTCGTACCAGGACAATAGTTGTTCAGAGAACCATGAACGCGCTGACATCCAGCTACAAAGATGCGTTGCCAGATCGGGAACGAACACTATCTTTGCGCCCCCAAAAGACGAGAAGGGCATGACCAAGGCAGAATTGGTGGGCAGTATCGCGAAGCGCACAGGTGTGGAACGCAACGCCGTGCTTGCAACCATCGAAGCCTTCATGGAGGAGGTCAAGAACAGCCTGGAGAAGGGCGAGGATGTTCACCTGCGTGGCTTCGGAAGTTTTGTGGTGAAGCATCGTGCCCAAAAGACCGGGCGCATCCTTTCCAAGAACACCACCATCATCATTCCTGCACACGATATCCCGGCCTTCAAGCCTGCGGACACCTTCGTGGACCGGGTGAAGAACAGGAACAAGCAGGCATGAAGAACTGGGGAAAACCCCAATTGCTTGCCCTCGCCGGTTCGCTGGTCGTGGCGGTGCTGCTCATGTGGCTTCCGCGTACTGAGGAGGTCCCAACGAATGCTGCCGCCCCTGCGCGGATGACCATCGATGACCGGATCGCCGAAGCCGTGGCCTTGGTGAACGGCAGTGAACCCATGAAAGGGATCATGGCCCTTCGGGACCTGGAGAAGGAACACCCCGATCACGCCGGTATCCATATGCAGTTGGGGCTATTCTCTGTCCAGAGCGGTCAGCTCGACAAGGCGGTACAACGTTTTGAGCGTGTAGCTGAACTGGATCCGAAGGGATACCCGGAGGCCTACGCCATGCTGGGTCGGAGCTATGCCGCCATGGACAGCATCGGTCCGGCCGTGGAGGCCATTGAGCGATACAAGGAATTGACGAGCGATCCCGAAGC
>JAGQVN010000297.1 GCA_020437905.1 Flavobacteriales bacterium | reverse complement strand
GTGATCGGAAAATGGAGCGCCCGGCCAATGGTCGGGCGTTCCTTTTCGGAGGCGCTTCGTTCAATTGAAGATCCGAAGCGTCGTGCCGTTGAAGGTGGTATTGTACTGGGTAAGCCCCAGGGCAGCGGGTCCTTGTGTCACACTACCATCCACGATCAGGAACCGGGACCCACAGCATTCACTATCCCTTGCGATCACCTGGCTGCTGTCCACGGACACCCGGCAGAAGTCCTGCGGTTGATACGGACAGTGCCGGTCCATTGCCGTGAATTGTTCCGCACTGTTGCGGTACACGATGATCCCACGCGAGCCACCGGTCAGGTACAGCCAGCCACCCGGAACGGCCAGGTCATTGTACGCCGGGTTGTTCACGTTGATCTGGATGTCGACCAAGGTCGCAGGTGTGCCTCCCGGTTCGCTTCTACGACAACCATAGGCAAGCCACGTCAGGGCGACCAGGACGGAACACACCCAGTACGTACGTGGCAGGGCAGGCTTGAAGCACGGCATGGAACTGCAAAGGTAGGTGCATGTGCGGTGGGGATGTGTAGTATCATTGGACCATGTCCTGGCTCCGAACGCTGCTGATCGTGCTCACCCTGATCCTGGTACCAGGGGTGCAAGCGCAGGAGAAAGGAGTTTCCCGCAAGCAGCAGGAAAAGCACCTGGCCAGGAAAGAGAAGCAGGATGCGAAGGCGCGGGTGAAGCAGGAGAAGGCGGACCGCAAGCGTCACTTGGCAATGCAGGATAAGAAGACCCGCAAGCGGATGAGGAAGCACACCAAGCGGGCCGATCGGAAGGGGTCTGGGAGACATCGGGATCCCTTCCTGAAGCGGCTGTTCACCAAATAGTGGGGTGGTCGGACATGTATGATCTGTCCATTATTTGGATGGCGCTGTAGAAGGTCGCGGGATATCTTGGTCGGCGAGATGGGAACCTTTCGGGATGAAAAGAGGGATCAAATGCCAGCCCAAAGGATCGCGATCCTTGGAATGCCGCTCTGGGCGCGGATTTCCGAGGGTTTGCCGGAACCCGGATCTTTCTATCTTTACGCCCCCTCGTTGCGCACTTACGCTGAACGAAAAACCTATCGTTGATGGTGAGAAGGCTACTCTCTGCTGTCACCCTTGTGGTGATCGGAACTGCAGCATCGCTGGCTCAAGTGGGCTCTGGCAGTTTGAAGGGCACGGTGAAGGACAAGGACACGGGAGAGCCGTTGCCTTTTGTGAACGTTGTCGTTGAGAACAAGGGGACCCAGGTCGCCGGTGGCGCCACGGACTTCGATGGCAACTACTTCGTGAAGCCGATCGATCCCGGATCCTACGATGTGATCGTTTCATTCGTGGGTTACCAGCCGTTGAAGCAGACCGGCGTGGTGATCAATAGCAACAAGATCACCTTCCTCGATCTGAACCTGACCCAGGGTATCGAGCTCACCGAGTTCGAAGTGATCCAGTACAATGTGCCATTGATCGATCGGGATGGCGGTGCTTCGGGCGGCACGGTCACCCGGGAAGATATCGCCAGGATGCCTGGTCGCTCGGCGGCATCCATCGCCACTACGGTGGCAGGCGCCAGCGATGCCGGTACGGGTGGAGGGATCAGTATCCGCGGTGCGCGCAGTGAGAACACCTACTACTATATCGATGGTGTGAAAGTCCCGGCGAACGCAGGCACGGGGCTTCCAAAGAGTGCCATCGAAGAAGTACAGGTCATCACCGGTGGGGTTCCTGCGAACTATGGTGATGTGACGGGTGGTCTGGTGAATATCACCACCCGCGGACCGAGCCGCAGCTTCTTCGGTGGTATCGATTATCTCACTTCCGGATACAAGTTCGGTAGCGATGTGACCGATATCTATGGGCTGGATAAATATGCCTTCAACCAGCTGGAGGCCAGCCTCAGCGGTCCCATCTTCTTCCGCAAGGACAGCGTGGGCAACAAAACAAGGCCGCTTCTGGGCTTCTTCCTTTCCGGGCAGTTCACCAATGTGCAGGACCCCGGTCCATTGTACTTGGGCGATCAGCGCGTGCGCAAGGATGTGAGGGACCAACTGTTGGCTGAGCCCTTGCGGATACGACAGATCGGCCAGACCCAGGCGGTCGTGTACAATTCGGACTATTTGCGGACCGAGGACTTGGAGTTCCTGGATACACGGCAGAATGCTGCACGGACCTCGTACCTGGCCTCCGGCAAGATCGATATCGCCACCACACCGAACATCAACCTGACCATGGGTGGCACGGTGGAATACATCGATCGGCAGTTGTACAACCGCAATAATTCCTTGTTGAACTCGGAGAACAATTCGCGCTACCGCGACCTTACGTGGAGGGGCTTTGTGAAGTTCACCCAGCGCTTCAATAGCCGCGAGGCCGACGGCGAGGATCAGGGCTCGAAGATCAAGAACGCGTATTACACGCTCCAAGTGGATTACTCCCGCTATGATCAGCTGGTCGAGGACCCCGAGCATCGGGACAAGTTCTTCGACTATGGCTATGTGGGGAAGTTCTCCACGTTCCGCGCCCCGACGTATGAATTGAAGGACATCGACACCTCCTCGGTCCAGCAGTTCGCGTGGGTCCATAGCGGTTTCCGCGACACCTTGGTCACCTTCGAGCCAAGTGCGACCAATGCGGACGTGGCAGCCATCACCAGCCAATACTTCACCTTGTTCCCGTATGAGCCGTTCAACCTGCAAGGCTTGTTCGGGGCGCCCATACCGGCAGGCCCGTACGAGAATTTCGACGCGATCCGATCGCTGAACGGAACGCTGAACGGCGAGCGCCCATTGACCTTGTACAACCTGTGGAACAACATCGGCTACATCGACGATCCGAATGGCGGGGAGTACCGCAAGTTCCAGAACGATCAGTTCCGGATCTCTGCGGTGGGTAGCGCCGACATCCAATCCCACGCGGTATCTGTCGGTGTCGAATACGAGCAGCTTACGCAGCGGTTCTACTCCCTTGCACCGATCGGGCTTTGGACCCGCGCTCGTCAACTGGCCAACTTCCACATCCTGAACCTGAACAATCAGACGAACGGCGTGGAGGACCTTTCCCTGGCGGAGATCAGCTATCCCTTTGGAACCGTTCCTTTCTACACGTTCGACCGTTTGGTGGGTGACGATCAGACCTTCTTCGACCGTCAGCTGCGGAATGCGCTCGGATTGGACCCGAACGGTTCGGACTTCATCAATGTGGATGAGATCGACCCCTCCCTGCTGTCCATCGACATGTTCAGCGCGAACGAACTGATCAACGATGGTAACTCCCTGGTGGGCTACTATGGTTTCGATCACCTGGGGAACAGGATCACCGGCCGTCCGGCCTTCGAGGACTTCTTCGATGAGCGCGACAGCAATGGTGAGCTGACCCGTGCGCAGGCGCCTTTTGCACCGATCTACATGGCGGGCTACATCATGGACAAGTTCGCCTTCGACGACATCATCTTCAACGTGGGTGTCCGCGTGGACCGCTACGATGCGAACCAGAACGTATTGAAGGACAAGTACCTGTGGCGCCCGGCTTACACGGCGGGCGACGCCGTGGTGCAATCCCTCTATGACGATGGCGGCCGTCCGGGCAACATCGGTGACGATTATGTCGTGTATGTGGACCGCTTGAACGATCCGACCAGGATCGTAGGATACCGGGATGGTGACGAATGGTACAATGCCGCCGGGGAGGTGATCACCGATCCCTCCGTCTTGCGTACCGCCGATGGCATCGCTCCGTACATGATCGACTATGAGAGCGATCCGGAGGGTGACCTTCAGGGCAGCGTGCTCAAGAAGAGCGCGTTCGAGGATTACAAGCCGGCCGTGAACATCATGCCGCGTATCGCGTTCTCGTTCCCGATCTCGGACGAGGCTGTGTTCTTTGCACACTACGATATCCTGACCCAGCGCCCGACATCGAACTCGCGCCTGGACCTGCCCGGCCTGGCATATATCCAGACCACGAACAACATCCAGAACAATCCGGCACTGAAGCCGAGCAAGACGATCGACTACGAACTGGGCTTCCAGCAGGTGTTGAGCAAGTCGTCCTCGTTGAAGATCGCAGCGTTCTACCGCGAATTGCGCGACATGATCCAGATCCGCAACGTGGTCGAAGCCTGGCCACAGACCTACCGCACCTACGACAACTTCGATTTCGGCACGGTCAAGGGCTTGACCGCCACTTTCGACCTGCGTCGCACGGGTAACGTTTGGATGCGCGCCAGCTATACGCTGCAGTTCGCTGATGGTACCGGTTCAGGGCCCAATACGGGCATCAACCTGATCAACTCGCAGCAGCCGAACCTGCGGACCATCAACCCGTTGGACTTCGATCAGCGTCACCGGATCCAGATCACCACCGACTTCCGGTACGGCAGCGGCAAGGACTATAACGGACCGATGTGGTTCAACAAGCCCTTCTTCCAGCGGACAGGCATCAACTTGGTCACCATCCTGGGTAGTGGCACGCCCTACAGCCCATCCAGTCGGATCGTACAGGAAGGCGCCATCACGGGGGGGAGCGGCCAGCACCGCCTGGAAGGTTCCATCAACGGTGCGCGTCTGCCGTGGCAGTTCACCATGGATGCCCAGGTGGACAGGGACATCCCGCTCACCTTCGGCAAGAACAAGGAAGGTGACAAGGCCAAGTCGGCCAACCTGAACATCTACCTGCTGGTGACCAATCTGCTGAACACCCGTAACGTGACCAACGTGTATCGCGGGACCGGATCTCCCGAGGATGATGGCTACCTGGCCGCCGCCCAGTTCGAGAACGATATTCTGTTGCAGACCGATCCGCAGAGCTATGCGGACCTGTACTCCTTGAAAGTGAACAACCCCTTCAATTTCGGTGCACCTCGTACGATCCGTCTGGGAGTGCGCTTCGATTTCTGATATGAACACCACCTGGGAATGAAAAGCATGAACACAATGCAGCTCACCAGATCGCTCGCCATTACTCTTTGTGCCATCCTCGCGGTCGGGGTCGTTTCCGCACGCAGGTTGGACGGTCCGCGCTCCGGGCGATCCAACACAGGCCAGATCAAGGCTGCCGGTTGTTCACCAGCCACGGCGATCACCGAGCTGGACCTGAACAACGTGCGTACCCAGGTCGAAACAGGAGGCAACAAATGGCAGGACCGCTCCGCTGGGTTGCCGGCCTATGAGGTGCCCAAGACCGTGGACCGCTCGGGTGCTCATTCGATCTTCGCCGGATCCCTGTGGTTGGGAGGTTTTTCACCGGACAATCAGTTGAAATTGGCCGCCGTATTGTTCCGCACGGACGGAAATGACTTCTGGCCGGGCCCACTGACCAATACGGGTGATGCCTCCATCCAGCCGGAGGTGTGCCTTCAGTACGATAGGACCTGGAAGACCCTGCGGCAGGATGCGGCGCTGCACCGTGCCTATCATCAATGCCGGATCGATCCGGATTGTGATGTGAACGAGGAGTATCCGAACTATAGTACGCCGTCGATCTTCTATGAGTGGCCCGCCCACGGCAGCATTGCCTTGAATCAGGACTACAACCTGGCGCCATACTTTGACTTTGATGGCTCCGACGAGTATGACCCGGACAATGGTGATTACCCGGGGTTTGACCTGGATGGTGAGATCGATTGCAAGAACCGTTTCCGTGAGGATCCCATTCCCTTGTTCGGTGACCAGAATATTTGGTGGGTGTTCAACGACAAAGGGAACGCCCATACCGAGACCGGGGGTCTGCCGATCGGCATGGAGATACGGGCCCAGGCCTTTGCCTTCAGCACCAATGATGAGGTCAACAACATGACCTTTTATAATTATCTGCTCATCAACCAGGGCACCCAGACGCTTCGCGATACCTATTTCGGGCAGTGGGTCGATACGGACCTGGGCAACGCCGACGATGATTTCGTGGGTTGCGATGTGCAACGTGGACTGGGATACTGCTACAATGGGGACAACAATGACGAGGATGGTCAGGCCCCTGGTTATGGAGTTCAGCCCCCGGCCATCGGTGTGGACTTCTTCGAGGGTCCGTTCGTGGACTACGACGACCTCGACAATCCCCTGACGCTGGATTGCGACTCGGCCTTCGACTTCCACGGGATCCCGTACAAAGGCATCGGGATCGGCTATTCCGACGGTGTGGTGGACAATGAGCGCTATGGTATGCGCGCATTCCTCTACCACAACAGGAACACCGGGGTTACCGGCGACCCGTCGATCGCCATTCACTACTACAATTACTTGCGCGCTGTATGGAAGGACAACTCGCCGAACCTGTACGGTGGGACCGGGCATCAGAGCGATGCTGAAGCCGACCCGAACACTCCGGCATTCTACATGTTCCCGGGTGACAGCGATCCGGTCGGTTGGGGTACCGGTTGTGCTGTACCGGGTGATTTCTGGACCGAGGAGAGCTCCGGCAACCAGCCCTTCGACCGTCGCTTCATTCAAAGTGCAGGCCCATTCACGCTTGAGCCGGGGGCGTACAACAACGTGACCGTTGGGGTGGTTTGGGCCCGTGCCAGCGGCGGTGGTCCCTTCGAAAGCGTGGAGGAAGTGCGCCGCGCCGACGACAAAGCTCAGGCCCTGTTCGACAACTGCTTCCAGATCTTGAACGGTCCGGACGCACCCGAGCTGAGCATTGTGGAGCTGGATCGTGAGCTGATCTTGACCATCACCAATCCGCCATTGAGCAACAACTTCGGGGAGGCGTACGAGGAATTGGATCCCATCATCCCGGAGGATGCCACCGACCGCTTCTACCGGTTCCAAGGGTATCAGGTCTATCAGTTGGCCGACGCCACGGTGAGCGTGGCCGAGCTCCAGGATATCAACAAGGCCCGTCTGGTCTTCCAGTGTGATATCGAAGATGCGGTGGAGGATATCGTGAACTTCATCCCCAACCCGCAGATCGGCATTGCAGTGCCCACGCTGATGGTGGAAGGGCTCAACGAAGGGATCTCGCATTCCTTCCGGATCACGGAGGACCGTTTCTCTCAAAGCAACCCGCGACTGGTCAACTTCAAGACCTACTATTACATGGCCATCGCCTATGGCTACAACAACTACGAGGATTACGACCAGGAGCAGCTTACCGGTCAGGCCCTGCCGTATCTGGCGGGTCGTAAGTCGGCCAGCGGCTCCATCCGTGCGTTCGCAGGCATTCCGCACAAGAACGATCCGGAGAACGGTGGTACCATCCTGAATGCCGCCTATGGTGACCGGTTCCAGATCACCCGCATCGAAGGCCAGGGTAACGGAGGGCTGTCCCTCGAGTTCGACAATTCCACCGTGGACGTGATCATGAACGGTGCCCCGTGGCGTGCCGATGAATTGAAATACACGCTGGACCATGGTCCTTTGGGGATCAAGGTGATCGATCCACTGTCCGTGCCGGCGAGCAACTTCGAGCTATGGATGGACGATCCCGATGGCGACGGGAACCTGGCCGATGCCACTTGGGCGTTGGTGGCCTTGGACCTGGACGCGGACGGGAACGGGGCCCCGGATACCGTGTTCAGTGAACGGTCCATTTCGATCCTGAACGAGCAGCTGATACCGGAATGGGGCATGAGCGTCACCATCGAACAGGTGGTCTACGAGAACAGCAATCGCTTCACCGATCTGGTGGAGTCCTCGATCGAGTTCGACGATCCGGACCTGGGGTGGTTGTCCGGTGTGCCGGACGGTGATGCCCAGGATGCGTTGAATTGGATCCGTGCTGGTACGTCCAACGATCCGGCCAACTCATACAACGACTATGTCGGGGTGGATGATGATGAAGTGTACGAGGGGGTGCTCACCCAGCAATTCGATTTCGCCAGTGGAGGTACCTGGTCCCCTTTCCCGCTCATCGGGGACACGGCCTTCCAGCCGGGTCACCTGACCATTGTGAGCCCGATCAATTTCGTCCGCATCAGCGACATCAACAGCATCATGGTCCGCATCACACCCGACAAGAGCAAGTGGACCCGCGCGGCGGTGTTGGAGATGGAGGAGAACCCGGGTCTGGCGGAAGGTGGTGCGGAAAAGATGGAGCTGCGCGGTTCGAACAGCGTGGACAAGAACGGACGTCGTTCGGGGACCCCCGGCTGCAACGAGGACGAGGCGACAATGAACGGTACCCAGCCGAACGGCATGGGTTGGTTCCCGGGCTATGCCATTGACCTGGAGACCGGCGAGCGATTGAACATGGCCTTCGGCGAAGCCACGTTCTGGGGCGGTCGGAGCGGCCGTGACATGCTGTGGAACCCGAGCGATACGCTGGTCTCCCAGCTCGGTCAGCCCATCTTCGGTGGACAGCACTTCATTTACGTCTTCGGCAATCGTCGACGTGAGAACCAGAACGCCGACTTCATGCCCGGTTATGATGAAGGCGCATACCTGTACGAGCGCCTGAACTCGGGCACCTTGACCAACAGATTGCGTGTGTACCGCGCGTGCAATTGGGTGGGTTCGGCCATGCGGAACCATGGGTTCAGCTACCTGCCTCCCGAGCAGGGCCTGGTACCCACGGGGGTCACCATCCGCATCGTGGTCGGCAAGCCGTACCGCCCCTACGTACAACCCTATGCGGACTACGAGCCTGTGATCGACCCACAGCGGAACAATGGACTGCCGTTGTACACCTTCGGTACCGGTGATCGTGCGCCGGTGGTCATGGACGCCACCACCGCAGAGACGGCGTGTGACATGATCGACATTGTCCCGAACCCGTACTTCGGCTTCAGCAGTTACGAGCAGAACCGACTGGACAATCGGGTCAAGTTCATCAACCTGCCCCGCATGTGCAACATCTCCATCTACAATGTGAGCGGTACGCTGGTGCGCAAGTACAAGAAGGACAATGACCTGACCTACCTGGACTGGGACCTGCGCAATCAGGTGAACGTGCCCGTTGCGGGTGGCGTCTACATCTGTCACATCGAGGTGCCAGGTGTATGCGAACGGGTCGTGCGTTGGTTCGGTGTGATGCGCCCGGTGGACCTGGAAAGCTTCTAAGGACCGACCCATACAGAGACGAGAGCTCAACATGAAGACGATGGAACGGAGGATGAAAAGCGCCGCAGCCCTGTGCCTGGCCTTGTTGACCATACCCGCCATGGCCGGTAACCCGGATCGTGCGGGATCGGCAGGCGCCACGCAATTGCTCATCAACCCATGGGCCCGCAGCAGTGGTTGGGGACTTGCCAACACAGCCGCCTTGCGGGGTGTGGAGGGTATGTATGGCAACATCGCTGCACTTGCCCATGTGCGCAAGACCGAACTGGTGTTCTCCAGTACGCGCTGGCTGGAAGGTTCAGGCGTTTCCATCAATTCCGTTGGCTTCGGCCAGAAGCTGGGTGGTTCCGGCGTGATCGGCATCAGTGCCATGACCATGTCCTTCGGGGATATCCGGGTGACTGAAGTGGAGCAGCCGGAGGGTGGTCTGGGAACCTTTCGCCCATCCATGGCCAACATTGCGCTGGCCTATTCCAAGGGCTTCTCCAACAGCATCTATGGTGGTCTGCTGGTCCGGGTGGTGACCGAGTCCATTGCCAATGTGCGCGCCTCAGGTGTAGCCTTTGACGCCGGTATCAACTACGTGACCGGGGAGCAGGATCAGGTCCGGTTCGGTATTGCCCTCAAGAACGTGGGCCCCACCATGCGCTTCAGCGGTGATGGGATGTCCGTGCAGGGCCTGCTGGTCTCCGGCAGTGACCAGCTCACATTGGAGCAGCGATCCCAGAAGTTCGAGCTTCCTTCCATGCTCAGTATTGGAGGCAGCTATGACTTCCTGATGGGAAAGAACCACCGGCTCACCCCTGCGCTTACCTACAATTCGAACTCGTTCACCAAGGACCAGTTCATTCTCGGGTTGGAGTACGCCTTTCGCAAGATGGTGCACATCCGTGGAGGATACCTCTGGGAGGATGGCATCACCAACGACGCTGAACGTACGACGGTCTTCACCGGTCCCTCTGCGGGTCTGAGCGTGGACATCCCCTTTGGTAGCGAGAAGCATTCGGTCATAGCGATCGATTACGGATACCGGGCCACCAACCCGTTCAGCGGGGTGCACAGCATCGGCATCCGCTTGAGCCTCTGACCGACCATCGTTATATTTGAGGGAGGGACCTTTCGGGGTCCCTTCCACGTTACACACCCCTCGCCATGAGCACTACCGCGTATTATACTGAGGAAGGCCTCAAGAAGCTGGTCGACGAACTGAACCAGCTGAAGACCACCGAACGCAAGCGCATCAGCCAACAGATCGCCGAGGCGCGCGACAAAGGAGACCTGAGCGAGAATGCCGAATACGATGCCGCCAAGGATGCCCAAGGGCTGCTCGAAGCACGCATCGCGAAGTTGGAGGAGGTGGTGGCGAACGCGCGCGTCGTCGACCCCAGCCAGTTGGATGATTCCCGGGTGTTCATCCATTCCAAGGTCACCGTCCGCATGGTGGACAATGACAGCCACCGCGAATTCATCCTGGTGGCCGAAAGCGAGGCCGACATCCGCCTGAACAAGATCAGCGTCAATTCTCCCATCGGGCAGGGTCTATTGGGCAAGTCCCGGGGTGAAATAGCCGAGGTGTCCACGCCCAGCGGGACCACCATGCGCCTTGAGGTGATCGAGATCAGCCGCTGATGGCCAGCATCTTTTCCCGGATCGTGGCGGGCGAGATCCCCTGCCACAAAGTGCTCGAAGATGAACACTTCCTCGCCTTCCTGGACATTGACCCCCTTCGCGCAGGGCACACACTGGTGATCCCGAAACAAGAGGTGGACTACCTTTTCGACGTGGATGATGCGCTGCTGAGCGCCATGCTGCCCTTCGCCAAACAAGTGGCCATCAAGATCAAGCGGGTGGTGCCGTGCAGGCGGGTGGGCATGCTGGTCCTGGGGATGGAAGTTCCCCATGCCCATCTCCACCTGGTACCCATCAATGCCGAACGGGACCTGGACCTGGGGCAGGCACGACCGGGTATTACGCCTGAGCAACTGGCCGAAATGGCCGAACTTCTCAGGAAAGCCTGAGCCTTAGGTCAGCCGTTCGGGGTTGTTGCGAACGAAGGCGCTCCAGCCTCCTTTCGAAGCGCTCCCGGTGATGCGGGAACGGCCGGTGGCAGCGAAGTGATGGCAGACCGCCACCGCAATGGCATCGGTGGCATCGGTGCTGGCAGGAAGCTGCTGAACAAGCAGGATGCTGAGCAACATGGCCGCCACCTGGTCCTTGGTGGCATTCCCATTGCCCGTGATGCTCTGTTTCACGCGCTTGGGCGCATATTCCTGAACGGCCAGGTCGCGCTCGATGGCAGCTGCAATGGCCACGCCTTGAGCCCGCCCCAGTTTCAGCATGCTCTGTACGTTCTTGCCGAAGAATTGTGCTTCGATCGCCAACTCATCGGGCAGATACCGCCGGATAACGTCCTGGGTACTTCGGAAGATGGCCCGCAAGCGCAGGGAATGGTCCTCCTCCTTGGCGAACCGGAACACGCCCGCATCCACCAGTGTCGGTGTTCCGCGATGGATCCGGATCACCGCCCAACCCATGGCCGTGGTACCGGGATCGATGCCCAGGATCACTCGTTCCAGGGGATCTTGTCGCCGGTCAGAGGCATCCCCGCTATTTTTGGGCGTCTTCATGCAGGATATGCGGCACTTGGTACTTCATCGCAGTGTGTGGAACAAGGTCCTTCGGTGGATGGTGTTCGCGCTGGCGTGTGCATTCCTGTGGTCCAAGCTGAGCGATGTGCAAGGTACGTTCGCCTGGGGCGAGCATGTTCGGGTCACGAACGGTTCCGCCTGGTTGGTGCTGTTCGTATTGGCTCTGGCTTGGCTCAACTGGGGCCTTGAAGCGCTCAAATGGCGGCACCTGGTCGCGCGCGTCGTGCGGATCTCCTACAGCCGAGCCTTTCGGGCCACGCTGACCGGGACCACGATCGGTCTGGTCACGCCCAATCGTACCGGCGAGTTCCTGGGTCGGGTGTCCCAATTGGAACCTGGACAGCGCACTCCGGCCGCCGTGATCGGAACGCTTGGCGGCCTGGCACAACTGGGTGTCACGGTCGTGGCAGGACTGCTCGGTTTGGTGGTGATGCTTGGACGCGGGGTCCCGCTTCCGGTCGATATCCAGGCGATACCGCTTCTGGCTTGGGAAGTGGCCTTGCTTGTGGCGATCCTCGGTGCGGTATTCCTGTTCACTGTAGGCCCCGCGGTGTGGAGGTCCGTGCTGACCTCCAAGCGGATCGCGAGCGGTCTGGCCGTGCTCCGGGAGGTGGATGCCGAACTATGCCTCACGATCGCCTCCCTGAGCTTCCTGCGCTACCTGGTCTTCCTGCTCCAGTTCGTGCTCCTGCTCCTGGCCTTTGATACCGGGATACCCTGGCACATGGCGCTTAGTTGTGTCCCGGTCATCTTCCTGGTCACCACCATCATTCCCACGGCCGTCCTGACCGAACTGGGGGTAAGGGGTTCTGTTGCCGCCGCCTTCCTGGCACCCCTGGCCGGAGATCTGATCCAAGTGCTGATGGCCTCGTTCGTGCTCTGGGTCATCAACCTGGCCTTGCCCGCATTGGCTGGAGGAGTGCTCTTGCTTGGCGGCGACCAGCGGCGCGTGGCCCTCGCATGACCGGGCTGCTTCTCCTGGTCCTTGCGTGTTGGGCCCTGGCCCTGGTCCATGGCCTCGTATTCTGGTCCTGGCGGGAAGCACTGCGTCGATCGGCATCGGAAGTGGTCCCACTCCATGTCAAGGAGATCGATCTCTCTGTGATCATCCCGGTGCGCAACGAAGCGGATGGCATTGTTGCCCTGTTACAGGACCTCCACGGCCAGACCCATCCACATGCGAACACGCAAGTGATCGTGGTGGATGATGGAAGTACGGACGCGACCAGGGAGAAGGTGGAGGACCTCCAGGCCCGCTGGTCGGAACTTACCTTGCTCCGGAGCCCAGGAGAGGGAAAGAAGGCGGCCATTGGGCACGGCGTGGCACATGCCCGAGGCGAGCTGCTGGTCATGACGGATGGCGATGTACGTTGTGGACCCGACCGCTTGCGGACCATCGCTGGGGCCTGGCAGGTGCAGGGTGTGGACATGCTGCTTCTGCCTGTCCTCACGGATAAACGATGGACCGCCCTCCTAGCGTGGTTGGAGGAAGCCGAACAAGCGGTGCTGCAGGGGGCCACGCTGGGTGCGGGGCTGCAGGGGCAGGCATTGCTGGCGAATGGTGCCAACTTCGCGGTATCCCGCAAAGCCTTCCTGGATGCACTGGGCATGCGTACCGACGCACGTTGGTCCTCCGGTGACGACCTGTTCCTGCTCCGGGCGGTTGCCAGGCAGGGGGGACGTATCGGTGCGCTCGCCGGACCGGAAGCAGCGGTAGTGGTCGAAGGGAATACGCGATGGCGGGAGTTCCTTTCACAACGACTTCGTTGGGCGGGCAAGATGCGCGCGCTTCCCTTCGCTCCGGCCACGTGGGTGGCATCCATCGCCTTGTTGTGGCCTTGGCTGGCTGCAGCACTATCGGGCTACCTGCTGCAGCATCCTCCGGTCGGACAGGGGCTGGTACGCATCGTCCTGCTCATGACAACCGCGTGGTGCATCTGGGCTTTGCCCATCATCGCATTGGCCTGTGCCTGGCAACGCCGGGTGCATCGGCCGTGCAGCAGCTTCCGGATGTTGCTGCTGCTTCCGCTGGGCATGCTCCTTTCCACGTGCATTGCTGTGGTGTCGATATTCGTACGGCCGAAGTGGAAAGGCCGAAGGACACGTGGACGTTGATCGGGGATCCAGCTCACTGAGCGCCTTGGCATGGGGCCGTTTGCGACGGGACGCCAAGGCGGTAACCGGCTTGCTCATCATTGCCATGGCTCTTCTCGTGGCCTTGTTCGGCAGGTGGATACGACCGGACCCAAGCCCCTGGGCTAACGACCAGCAGTTGGGCATCAAGGACCAGCCTCCGGGCATGCAGTGCGAGTTCCTTATCCTGGATGGTCGGGAGGTGCCGGTCCATCGCTATCGCGTGAATGGGGACAGCGTGTATTTCGAACCGTTCACCGGCCACAATGCCTTGTTGCCCGAGCCGGAGGAGGCATGGCCACTTGCGGCGTCAGGGTTGGAGGTCGAAATGAAGCGATACTGGCTGGGCACGGACAGCTTCGGACGCGATGTGCTGAGCCGCTTGATGGCCGGCACGGGGATCTCCTTGAGCGTGGGCCTGATCGCCGTGTTCATCTCGCTGCTGATCGGCATACCCCTCGGGGCCCTGGCAGGTTTCTTCAAGGCCGAGGCGCCCACCTTCCGCCTGTTCGGCCATCGGTACCGGTGGCCGGTGGATGACCTGATCATGTGGTTGGTGAACGTGGTCTGGAGCGTACCGACACTGCTTATGGTCATTGCGATCACGCTGGCATTGGGCAAGGGATTCGTGCAGGTCTTTCTGGCCGTGGGTCTCACCATGTGGGTGGAGGTGGCGCGTGTGGTGCGCGGGGAGGTGATGCGGGTGCGTGAGATGGAGTTCGTGGAAGCGGCGAAGGCCTTGGGATACCGGCCGGGTCGCATCATCTTCCGCCACATCCTTCCGAATGTCATGGGGCCGGTCATTGTGATCAGTGCCGCGAACTTTGCTACGGCCATCCTGATGGAGGCCGGGTTGAGCTTCCTCGGCATCGGGGCCCAGTTGCCCATGGTCAGCTGGGGCAGCATGATCCGTGCGTATTACCCGTATATCACCACCAGCATGCCCCATCTGGCGCTGCTGCCGGGCCTGTGCATCATGGCGCTCACCCTGGCGTTCATGCTGGTGGGCAACGGGCTGCGGGATGCCCTGGATACGCGGTCCATTGCACGCTGAGCAAGTCCAGCTGAGCGCTTCTTGACGTCAGGAGGACATGTTGTTGCGTTACACGGACAAGGACCTATTATTTAAAATGCTTATGCATGAGGTTGAAAATATAAATGAAAAATTATGAATGACCTGCCCCACTTTTGTGCCCGCAACGAAAGCAGCACAGACCATGAAGCGTATTACAGTAGCCAAGGGTGATGGGATCGGACCGGAGATCATGGATGCCACCCTGGCGATCATCAAAGCGGCAGGCGCCCAGCTGGAAGTGGACGAGATCGAGGTTGGTGAGAAAGTCTATCTCTCCGGGAACACCGCGGGTATTGCGAAAGAGTCCTGGGATACGATCCGCAAGAACAAGATCTTCCTGAAGGCACCCATTACCACCCCTCAGGGTGGCGGCTACAAGAGCTTGAACGTCACCACGCGCAAGTTCCTGGGATTGTATTCCAACATCCGCCCCTGCCGCAGCCTGCATCCCTTCGTCAGCACCAAGCATCCGGTCATGGACGTGGTCATCGTCCGCGAGAACGAGGAGGATCTGTACGCCGGCATCGAGCATCAGCAGACCGATGAGGTAGTGCAATGCCTCAAGCTCATCAGTCGTCCGGGTTGCGAGAAGATCGTCCGCTATGCCTTCGAGTATGCCAAGCAGAACGGCCGGAAGAAGGTGACCTGTTTCACGAAGGACAATATCATGAAGCAGACCGACGGGCTCTTCCACCAGGTCTTTGATGAGATAGCCAGGGAATACCCGATGCTGGAGAACGAGCATTGGATCATCGACATCGGCGCGGCCAAGATGGCCGATACGCCCGAGGCCTTCGACGTGATCGTGATGCCCAACCTTTACGGCGATGTGCTGAGCGACGTCGCCGCGCAGATCACCGGTTCTGTGGGTCTGGCCGGCTCGGCGAACATCGGAGAGGAGTGCGCCATGTTCGAAGCCATTCATGGATCCGCACCGCGTCGTGCAGGCATGGACATGGCCAACCCAAGCGGATTGCTGCAGGGCGCCATTCTCATGTTGGCCCACATCGGTCAGGGGGATGTGGCGGAGAAGGTACAGAACGCCTGGCTGCGTACGATCGAAGAGGGTATTCACACGTACGACATCTTCAAGGAAGGCGTCAGCACGAAAAAGGTCGGGACCAAGGCATTTGCCGAAGCGGTCATCGCCAACCTGGGCAAGCGGCCCGAGAAGCTCCAGGCGGTGTACTTCGGCGGGAACGCTGAAATGGACCTGCCAAAGTTCAAGCGCAAACCAGCGCGCAAGAAGGAATTACAAGGGGTCGACCTGTTCGTGCATTGGGCTGGTACCGACCCGGACACCATAGGAGGCATGATGGAAGGCATTGCTGTTCCTGGAACAGCCTTGAACATGATCACCAATCGCGGCATCAAGGTCTATCCGGAAGGCTATCCGGAGACCTTCTGTACCGACCACTGGCGCTGTCGCTTCAAGGCCACCGAGGGCAACACCTTCAACAAGCAGCACATCATGGACCTGATGAAGCAAGCCCTGGAAAAGGATATTGACGTGATCAAGACAGAGAACCTCTATGCCTTCGATGGAGTGCGGTCCTACTCCCTGGGCCAAGGTCAATGAACCCATCACACAGGAAGCCATGAACATGAAACTGGTCACGGGTACCTTTTCGCACGCCGATGCCATGGAACTGCTCCAACAGCTCGTGCAGGTCAAGCTGCGCTTTCACGAGGAAAAGGTCTCCGGCAGCGCGAGCGAGGAGGACATCAAGATGCGCGAGCGCCGTATCAAGCAGTTGCAGGAGGACCTGCATGAGCTTCTTCAGGCAATGAAGGTCAGAGGCGGTTCGCACGAGCTGGACGTGGAGGTCCGCATCAAGGGCTGAAGGGGTCGGCTGCGTGCCGACAGGCTTCATGGAGCGGTAACATGGATCCGATCCACCACCCGTTCATGGTCCGTGACCGCCTCGACCAGGAAGATGCCTGATGACAGCGTTGCCAGGGAGATCCGTTCATGGAGGGGGACGCTTGGGCCCAGCACTACACGTCCGCCCAGGTCCATGATCGTCACGGAGCGAATGGGTGCGGTTGTGGCGATGAGCAGGTCATGGCCCAGAGGGTCGTAGCGGATGCCCCGGATCCCACCGACCTCAAGTATCGATAAAGCCGTCTGGCAATCCTGCACCTTTTGATAGAGCTGCGCTTCGGTCTCGAAGGTCATCACGCGCTCCAGCACCCTGTCCGGACAGATCTTGTAGATGATCGGGTAGAAGGTCACTTGGTAGTCATCAAAGACCCCGCGGTCCGGGTCCTCCACATCGAAGATGGGGTAGGGGGTCCCTTCCAGCCAATTCCCTGCCGTGGTCCATGGTGGTCCGATACCGATGAACTCGTTGTGGCCGTTCCATTGGTCGTGCTCCAGGGCCAGCACCATCAGTTCATCCGTACCATCGGGTCCATATTGCAGGTGGAGGTTCTTCAGCCGATGGGTCTGGTGATAAGCCCAACAGGTGGGACAGTGCGCTGCGAAGACCTCCATGAATACGGTCTTGCCGGCGTCGAGGTAGTCGTATAACATGTGCGGCGTGCCGTAATAGTCGGTCAGCGTGAAGTCCGGGGCCGTGCTGCCATTTGGTAGTTGCGCCACCGCCGTGAAAGGCAGCACGAGGGAGAACAAGTTGATCGAAAGGCGCATGTTCAACGGCCAAGGTATAGGCCGAGGCCTCGGTGCACGGTCACGGAAAGGTCACCATTGGTGGGATCCTTCACCTTCCGAATTCAAGCGCTCTTCACCACCCGAACGATCCCGCTCAGGCCTCTGCTGCTCCACCAGCGAACGAAGTAGACCCCTTCGGACAGGCCTTCACCCGAGATCCGCACTCCGTTCTGGAATGCACCTCCAGCGTCCAATTCCCGGCCCAGGGCATCCATCAGGACCCAACGCTCCAACTGACCGACCGAGGGGTCGAACACCACTGCCGCCTCAGCCGCGAAGGGGTTCGGGATCACAGTGGCAACGGGTCCGTGAGGATCAACGAGCTCATGAAGGTCGGTCGTCCAATCCGGTCCGCAGGCAGCACCGGTATCCGGGAACAGGGTATACCCTTCCTCTCCGAAACAGATCAACGCATCGCTGATGTCAAAGCCGATGCCGATATGCTCGATGGGTCCATGGTTCGAGCCGATGCCTTCCAGGAGGTATGATCCGGCGATGCCCGTGCCTTGAAGTTGGTAGCGTCGACGCGGCTGACCGCCGATCACAACGGTATCGATGGAGGCTACGGAGGCGTTGGCGTTCTGGTGGACAAAGGAATTCGGCAAGGGATCACCAGCCTGCAGGTCAAAGTCGTATAGCAGATGCTCGCTCTGGTCCGTAACATTCCAGAAGTATACCTCGTCCCCGACACTGCGGAACCCTCCTCGGAAGACCGCAGGTTGCGGCGGATAGTCGACCGTGGTATCCACCTGGGCGTTCTGTGCACTCTCGAAGAAGCTGTCCCAGCCGTGCAGCAACGTGTTGTACTGCTGTCCGTTCAATACCGTGTCGTTGCCGAGCGTATAGCTGATCTCGGTGTACAGCAGGCCGTTGATGATATCCAGTTGGTTCGGTGTGGCCCACACGAGCAGTCCGTGCGGCTGGACATGCATCACCTTCCACGCGGCATTGCCTGTGGGCCAGACACCGGTCTGTGTCAGTCCCGGCAAAGCAATGATCATTGCACCGAGGAGCAGAGTTGTCTTTCGCATCGTCATTCATATTTCAGTACGGGTGCCGGGTCGCGCTGGCTGGTGCGGTAGGCCAGGAAGACCATCGATAAGAAGGCCACGGCCAGGGCAGCGAAAGCCGAGATCACGTAAGGTGTCGAACCAGGGGTGACGCGGAACGCAAAGGAGTTCAGCCAGGAGGTCACCAGCACATACGCAGCAGGGATCCCGAACAGGATCGCGATACCCACCATGGTCATCTGCTCCTTCGTGCTGATCATGATCAGGTGCGGTAGCTCGGCACCCAGGGTCTTGCGCAACGCGATCTCCTTCACTTTCAACTTGGCCAGGAACCAGGTCAGCGCGAACAGGCCCATGCAGGCGATCATGATGCTGAGCCCGCTGAACAAGGCGAGCACCGTGCCCATCCGGCTTTCCTCCTTGTACAAAGCCGCGATCTCATCGCTCAGCAAGCGGTGGTCGAAGGGCTTGTTGTCCACGAATTGGTCCCAGGTATGCTCCAGGTGGGCCAGCACTTCGGCGTCCACCGCATCCACCTTGATGGCGAGGGTCCGCATGAAGAAGTAGAACTGACCGGTCTGCCCGCGGTCGGGGATCTCCAACACGAAGGGTCCGACCGGGTGGTGCAGCGACTTGAAGTTGAAATCCTTCGCCACCCCGATGATCTTCTCCGATCCGACGTTGCTGTGGAACTCCTTGCCCAGCGCCTCCTCCGGTGAGACATAGCCCAGGTATTTGGCCAGCGACTCGTTGATGATCACGGATAATGAATCCTCACGCTGCCGGGTGGCATCGTAATCCCGGCCGGCCACCAGGTCGATATCCAGGGTCTTCAGGAACTCCTCATCCACCATCAAGGCCGGGAAGTAGCGGAACTCGCCCTGCGGCACGCCTTCGTACCAGAAATCGTGGTTGTTGTTGTCCACGCCGATCACGTTGTTCATCACGGTCACGCTTTTAACGCGCGGGTCCTTCAGCATCGCCTCGCGCACCGTCGGGATCTGCTGGTTCAATCCGGTGGTGGTCATCTCCACCAGCACCACGTTCTCCATGTCGTAGCCGTGGTCCTTGCCCAGCATGTAACGCACCTGCTTCTGGCTCACGATCGTGAACACGAGCAGTACGAGCGCTATACCGAATTGGAAGATGACCAGGCCTTTGCGAATGCCCTTGCCTTTCGCCTGATGCCTTCCGCCCTTGAACACGAGCACGGGATCCACCTGGCTTAACAGGAAGGATGGGTACAGCCCGGCGAGCAGCCCGGTGGCTACCACGATCACGGCGAGCAGCAGGATGGTGCCCGGGTGGAACACGTCGGCGATGTGGATCGGCAGATCGATCAGTGTAGCGACCGGAGAATACACCAAGGCCATGATCAGCAGGCCCACTGCAAAGGCGATCAGCGTGGTGAAGAGCGACTCGAACAGGAACTGAGCGATCAACTGCTTCCGCGAGGCGCCGCTCACCTTGCGCACACCGATCTCCTTGACCCGTCCGGACAGGCTGATGCTCGTGAGGTTCACGAAGTTCACACAGGCCACCACCAGCAGGAAGAAGGCGCTGAAGGCGAAGATGTAGATGAACTTCATGCTGCTGTTCTTGCCCATCTCGAATTCGAGGTCGCTTTTCAGGTGGATGTCCGTGATGCGCTGCACCCCATGGCTCGTTTCCTCCGCCGCACGGCCTGGGTAGTGCTTCTTCACGAAGTCCGGGAATCGCTCTTCCAACGAAGCGATCGGTACCCCCTCCTTCAGCTTGAAATAGCTCCAACAGGGGTTCCAGATCCAGTTATTCTTGAGGAATGGCGCGAAGGTGCGCGTGGTGCTGATGCTCTTCAGGCCACGTGGGTTGAAGTGCGAGGGGCCACTGCTCTCGGCGAACACGGCAGTGATCTCGGCACGGAACTCATCCTGACCGGCGAGGAACACGCTCTTGCCGATCGGGTCCTCATCCCCGAACCATTTCTTCGCCACATCCTCGCGGATCATCATCGTGAAGGGCCTGTCCAGCGGAGCATCCCGGTCGCCGTGCACGATGGGGATGTCGAATACATCGGTAATGGTGGAGTCCACGAAGTAGAACTGGCTCTCGTTGAAGAGCTGCCCGTCCTCCAGCTTCATGGAGGTGGTCGGGTTCTGGAAATCGAACACGCGGGCCGAGGCCTCGATCAGGTCGTCGTTCTCCTCATGCAGCGTGGGCAGCGCCGGGAAGGGGCAGCTGGATGAACGCTCCAGGTTGGTGCCGCTGTCGATGAATTCCGTGAGCCGATAGATCCGTTCATGGTCGGCTAGAGCAGTGTCGTAGCTCAGCTCCCGGCGCAGGATCAACACGATGATGGCACAGGCCGCCAGGCTGATGCTCAAACTGAGGATGTTGATCGTGCTTGTAAGCCGGTTCTTGCGCAGGTTGCGAAGGGTGATGAGGAGGTAGTTCCGGATCATGACAACACGGCTTGGGTTTCCTGCACCTTGCCATCCAGCAGGCGCACCACGCGGTCGGCGGTCCGGGCATCGTGCTCGCTGTGCGTCACCATGATGATCGTGGTGCCGTCCGTGTTCAGTTCCTTCAGCAGGGCCAGCACCTCGTCACCGTTCTTCGAGTCCAGGTTGCCGGTGGGCTCGTCGGCGAGGATCACCTTCGGGGATGGCACGATCGCCCGTGCCACGGCCACCCGCTGTTGCTGACCACCGGAGAGTTGCTGCGGGTAATGCTTCGCGCGGTGCGTGATGTTCAGCCGTTCCATCACCTGCGCTACGGCCTGCTTCGCTTCCGCCTTGGGCAGATCGTGGTACAGCAGTGGCAGTGCGATGTTCTCCTCCACCGTCAGCTCATCGATCAGGTTGAAGTTCTGGAACACAAAGCCCACGTTCTCCTTGCGCAGCTTCGCCAGTGCCGCCGTGCTCCAGCTCGCGATCTCCTGATCGCCGAAGTGGTATTCCCCCGTGTCCGGCTTGTCGAGCATGCCGATAACGTTCAGCAAGGTGGATTTGCCGCAACCGGAAGGGCCCATGATGGCCACGAACTCGCCGCGCGCCACGCGCAGGTCCAGCGCGTCCAGCGCCGTGGTCTCGATGTCCGCGGTGCGGTATTTCTTGGTGATGTGCTTGAGGTCGATCATGGGTTGTTATTCTTCGTTGATCTGCAGGGTCTCATAGTCGTCAAAGCCGCTGTAGCTGCTCACGATCACGTCGGTGCCGGGCTCAAGTCCTTCGAGCACCTCGTAGAAATAGGGGTTCTGCTTGCCCAGCCGGATCGGGGTGCGACGTGCCGTTCGACCGTCCGGGTCCACGGCATAGATCCATTGGCCGCCGGTACTTTGGTAGAAGCTGCCGCGCGGCACCACGGTGGCTTCGCGCTCGTTGCTCATCTCCAGTTTCACGCGCACGTTCTGCCCGCGCTTCAGGCCTTCCGGGCTGCGTTCGGTGAAGCGCATGTCAGCCGTGAAGAAATTGTTCTGCACCGTGGGGTATATGCGTTCGATGGCGAGCGTGAACTCCTGTCCGTTCAGTTCCAGCGTGCCGCTCTGTCCCACGGCCATCCGGGCGTTGTAGTGCTCGTCGATCTGCACGCGCACCTTCAGATCGGCAAGCACGTCCACCTGTCCCACGTTCTCACCCTTGTCGATCAGCTGGCCTTCCTCGGCGGTGAAGGAGCTGAGCTGCCCGTCGATCGGGGCGCGAACGATCAGATCCAGCAGCTTCTGCTTCATCAGGTCCAGGTTCTTCTGTGCCTGGGTCAGCGAGCTGTGCATCTGCTTCATCTGGCTGATGCCCGCGATGGAATCGCGCACGGTGGCCTGCTTCAGCAAGTGCTGCTTGCGGGTGAAGTGCTCCAGCTCGTTGCGGCTCTGCAGGTATTCCTGCTCGGGGATCACTTCCTTCTTGAAGAGGCTCTCGTTCACCTGGAAGATGCGGCGCGCCTCCCGCAGGCGGTAGTCCGCATCGGCCAGCTGGTCCTGGCGGTTGATGCGGTTCTGCTCCAGTTGATCGCTGGTGCGAGCGATGTTATTGATCAGCTCCAGCACGGCGGTCTCCTTGTTCAGGATATCCAGCTGCAGGTCACTGTTCTCCAGTTCCACGATGGGATCGCCAGCTTGAACGGTCGCGCCGTCCTCCACGAACTTCTCCTTCACCTTGCCTCCAATGATCGCATCGATGATGATGGTGCGGATGGGTTCCACGGTGCCGTCCACCGCCACCAGTTCCTGGAAGGGCTCATGGCTCACCGGCTTGATGATGACGCCCGTACGTGCGATGGCGGTACTGCTGCGACCTCCGAGCGTGAAGGCCAGCACGAGCAGGGCCACCATGGCGATGCCCCCGATCGCAGGGATCAGGTAATTGCCGGTGCGTTTTTCTGCTGGGCTGAGCGCTCGGTCCATAGGTGCCGCAGGACCGGACCCTGAAGGGGGCAGGGCTGCGGTTGGTCCAAGGTGCGCTCAAAGGGCCCCACCATGCCAGCGAAAAAGGATGGGTCGTTCGTTCGTTGATGGAAGGCCCATGCCAGGCCCGCTGCGGGTGTTGAACGGCACTTCAGGAACCTCCCGCCCGTCATGCCGGGCGGGATCCGGCATCGCGGGCATGCGCAGCACCGCCATCGTCACTGGCCCCACGACCCCGTTCCTCGCGATCGGCCAGGAACTTCAGCGAGGTCGGTCGCAAAGCATGTTTTCCCGGGTGGAGCCGGTGGTTGTGCGGAGGGTCCGGGATCGGTCCGGAAGTGCTCCGGGAAGCTCCAACCGTTCATCCCGATCCACCGACCCTGATCGCATGCCTTCAGCGTACCGGGGCTCGATCCTGTCCACTGCGCTGCATCGCTCAGCGCGAAGTCCCCAATGTGTTGGCATCACCGACCCACCGGTCATGGCATCAGGTCCATCCTTCTGACCAGTCCACCCAGGTGTGCCGTGTAGATCATGACCAGGGTGTTGATGCTCAACAACACGATCAGGATAGGCGGCAGGCGCCGGTCCGGTGCTTCCCCTTGCAGGATGCTCGCCCAACCCATGACCCCGATGAGCGCCACGATACCCTGCACGACAAAGGCGATCCTTCCCCAAAGCGCATGGTCCTCGACATGGTCCTGGGAATAGCCATCCACGACCAGCTGGGCCCAATCCGCGGCATGGGGTCCGGTGAAGTACCCGATGGCCGCCACGATCCCGATGATGATCGATCCCGTGTAAGTGGTCTTCCAGGCAGCGCTGTCCAGGGCGGTCCGTCCGTGGGCCAGGACCCGGTACAGCAACCAGGGCGCTCCGATCACGGCCAAATGAACGACCGCGACATGGATCCAATTCGCGGTCATCTCAGTGGTCATTGATCGTCGGAACGGGCACGGAGCTTACTCGGCCCCGGTGGTGATCGCTTCCTTCGGGTCCTTGCCCTGGTCCACGGCTTCGTAGTCGAGCGTGGACCCCCCCATGCTGTGCGGTATCAGATACACCACGGTCATGACCAGGGAGGCCAGGAGCACGGTGGTTCTGCTCGGCCCTTCTTTTTTCCGGGGTCGGGTGCCGATGATCGCCAGGGCCAATGCCCAGGCCAGCCACATGATCAGCATTTTGTTGTCCGTGAAGTCGCCTCCGTAGGGAAAGCCGGTCCAGTATTCGCCGAATGCGCTTTTCTGCACCAGTGGACCCAGGATCATGCCGCCAAGGGTCATTGCGGAGAAGGCGACAAGGGTCCACTTGCGCATGCCGCCGTCGTTGAACAGCGCGCTCAAGCCCGCGCGTATGCCGAAGATGATCACGATGATCATCATGGTCACGTGCGGGATCAGGATGAGGTCGGAGACCGGGTCCTTGTAGCGCAACACGATGTTGTCCTCGCCGGCTTTCGGGATCCGGAAATCCACACCGTCCAGGGTGCCGGTGACGAAGTACTCCATCTTCCCGGCTGCGGGCTGCACCGGCAGCTTTGCCACGAAACGCGTGTCACCATCCAGTTCAAAGCGAAGCGCTGTCCAGGGGTCCATCGTCCCATAACGTTTGTAGTGCAGGGTGGCCTGGTAGTCCGCACCGGAGACATAGGGCATTTCGATCGGCGCCCCGCCGGTCGTTTCGTGCGTGCGGATCAGTTCGTATGTGTGGGATCCATCGTGATGCTCCAGTCGGCCCTTGTATTCATAGGTAGGGCCGGTGCTGCGTTGATAGATCATGGCACCCAAGACCAGGATCACGGCAAGGACCCAGATGAGTACGTTCTTCATCATCGCGTGCGTTGGTCGGTGTCAGACGGTCGGGTAGCGTGGTGGTGGAGCGGTAGGGCGGGATCCCCGCAAGGTCCTTGGACCGATGATCGGATGTAGCGAACCATACTGGAGCCCCAAAGGGG
>JAGQVN010000296.1 GCA_020437905.1 Flavobacteriales bacterium | reverse complement strand
GTTCGGCATGAAGGCATACATCACATCGTTCACTTGGAGCGGACCGGTCCCGTCATCCACGGTCCATTCGCCATTCCCATCGGCTGGTGCGGTACAGTCGGCCATGGTCACCTGGGCCAGAACGCCTTCCCACTGTTCCTGGCCTGCATCGCCGGTCGCGAGCCATTCCGGAGCGACACTGTTCCCATTGTTCACCACGCTGAAGTTCGTGATGGTCTTCAGCTCGGTCAGACCGTTGAACTCATCGACCACACCGGTCAGTGTCAGGCTGTCCCCACGCGTCGGAACATGGTCGAAGTCGAACACGAAAATGCCTGACCAAGGACCGCTCCCACTCTGTATCCAATACCCATTGGAGGCGACCGCGGTCACAGATCCCCCCGTATTCACGCTGGTGCCTAGCAGGGGAGAGTCACCGTTCGGGTCCGTGGTGAACTGAATGTCGTAGATCGTGGCATCCGTGGGTGGTGTCGGAACGGCCAGGCTGATGCGAACACTGTCAACTTCCAGATGGCCCATACCGGCCATGGTGTTCCTCACACTCAGGATGAACTCGGCACCCGTGGTGTCGTTGGCAGCTACGACCTGCTGGGTGTACGGTGTCCATGTGGAGCCGTTCACGACGTTGTACACATTATAGGTTGCATAGCCTGATCCGGTTGACCGTCCGTCGAACAGACCGGTGCGGATCTCGCCCGCACCCCTTGCATAGAAGCTGATGTTATAGGCCTGGCCGTCCTCCACGGTCAATTGCGTGGTGGTGAAGCGCTTGTGGCCACTTTCGGTGTTGACGAGACGCACCGCATAGCTTCCGAACATGATGTTCTGGTCGGCCTGCTGGATGCTATCGTTCTCCAAGGTCGTTTTGTCTCCTACCCATCCATCCGGGGTGGCACCACTCCAGCTCTCAAAGCTGCTGGTGAAGAGATTCTGGGCATCTGCATGCGCAGCACAGATCAATGCAGCGCACAGGGTAATGTGTTTCATGTTCGGAGAGTGTTAGGGTTGTTCGGTGTCATTGGATCACCACATCGTCGATGCGGTAGTTCGTGGTCTGTCCGCCGGGGCCGCTGCCAACATATTTGAAGCCGACCACAAAGCTCCCGGAATAGCCGACCGGAAGATAGGGGTCCAGGACCACCGCACCCGATTGCACCCATGTGAAGTCCGGTGTGGAGGAGGTGGCATAGGGACACGATATGGGGGTCCAGGTGGCAGCACCAACACAGTCACCACTGAAATCCGTGGAGAGGTATACCCCAAAGGCCTCGTGACCGTTCACGCCGAATGCGCGTTGCGAACGGAACGAGAGCGTTCGACCCGATTGGAATTCCACTGGTGGCGTTATCAGCCAGCTGACATCAGTAGCGTTCGAGGATTGGTACGCGGTGGCCTGGGCGTAGATCTCGTTATTGAACACATCACCTCGCCAGACCCGGGTGCCGATCTCCGGCGTGTTCTTCCAACAGGGAAGGGCGATATCCACATTGTCGATCTCGTTGTTGAAGTCCTCCATGACCGATGTTACGCTCGGACAGGGAGGGTCCCCACCAGGGGTGCACCGGTCGCCTGTAAGCTGTACCTCATTGATCCTTCGGATGAGCAACTGCATGTCCGTGCTGTATTGACCGAGAATGGCTACGATGCTCCCGTTCCCCTGAGGGACCGTCTCGCCAGCGAAGTCCGCGAAACCACTGGTGCGAACGATGACCTGTGCTCCATTGCAGTCCGTCACGTTGCGGTTCTCGCTCTGCTGGTTTTCGGCATCGGCATAGGTCAGGCAGAGCTCGCTCGTGATGAACTCCACGCTGTCCAAGCGCACGAGCTGACCTTGAAGGGCAGGGGTCAGCTCGCTCATGGTGACCACCCGCGGGGCCTTGAACACCTGGGTGGCCTGTTTGAAGACGTTGTTGTCCACGTCCACCGAATCCAGTTGCAGCATTCCCTGATAATTGCTCAGTACCGTACCCTTCAAATAGATCCGCACAGAATCACCCAAGTAGAGCCCACCCGGATTGAGCAGGCGAACGTTGATCGCCGCCGTGTGGTCCTGCATGAAAACCTCCCGGTAGAAGTTCCCATTGGCCTCATCCGCTGTTATCACCCCATAAACAGACATGTCCGTGGTGAAGCGGACACGTTCACCTTGGTACAGACTGCGCAGGCTGTCGACGGTCAGGACTGAGCCGACCGGGATCGTTCGTACAGGTGGGGTGTCGAATTCCTTTTTACAGCCGGTCAAGATGACAGCGGCCATTGCTGTTGCCACTGAGAGAAGACCCAGCGTGCGATCGACGGAACGGTTCATCAGGTTCATAGGGAGAAGCTCAGCATCACGAAAAAGGTCCTGCCCCACATGTAGCGATAGCGGGGTGGGAAACGGTCGACGTTCTGACGGTCGTAACGCAACTGCTCGAAACCACCGGTCGCCAGGTCCGTCTCGTCCAAGAGGTTGTTCACACTAACGGTCAAGGCGATCCGATATTTGCGCTTGACCATCCACGATTTTCCACCGAACAGGTCCAACGTGTACCCGGGGTCCAGTCTGGTCTGATCCAGCAGCTGGGACCATTGCGGGTCCTCAGAGCTCAGGTTGCCCAACGCTTCCACGGTACGCCGGTCGGGGTTCGGGTCGAGGTACATGTGGTCGAAGTAGTTGCCAGTAAGCCCGAGGAACCAATACTTCGGAGAGTTGTACTTCAGGCCAAGCGATGCGGCTGTCTGCGGCATGTTCCCGACCCTGAAGTTCTTCCAGTAGACCTGTCGACTTCCCAGCACCTCAGGTCCATTGTCCCGGGTGATCGTTCCGATGGGGCGTGAGTTGTACAGGTGTTGACCGGTTGCATAGACCCCGGACATGGTCCAGGTGCTGGTGAGCTTGGCTTCGAGCGCCAGTTCAACACCCGTATGCAACTCATCTACCCCGGTCATGCTGTAGTTCACCAGCGTCAGGAACTCTTCATGGTAGAAGCTCCGCGCCCAGGTCTGGTCCTTGAACTGGGTGTAATACAAGGTGGCCCGTCCGTTCAAACGCGGGAACCGGATCAGATAATTGATGTCTCCGGAGTAATACCATTCATCGGTGAGCCCGGGCACCACCTCATCACGCGTTCTGGGCGACAGATAGCTGATCCGAGGGGAGGGAGGTCGACTTGCCACGGCGGCGTTCGCAGCGAAATAGTTCCGGCCGTTCAGTTTGTATGTGGCACCACCTTTCAAGCCCCACAGAACGAAGTTGTTCGAAGGGGAGCGACCGAACGAGCTGGTCGGGAACCGACCGTTTACCATGGCACCATTGCGGTGGAAGGACATGTATCCCAATTCCGCGGCAGCATAAACATCCCACTTCTCCAAACGCTTTTCCCATTGGCCGAATGCGCTGTAACGCTGCACGTTGATGCGGTAGTCGTATCCGAAAACGTCACCCTGTCGAGCCAGGCGGTTCGGGTTGTTCAGATCGTTCTGGGCAAGGCTGCTATCAGCGAAATCGCGCTGGGCGAACTGGTCCAGATCGATCCAAAACTCACCGCCGAGAAGATCGTCGATGGTCTTGAAGTAGCGCGTGCTCTGGAAAAGGATGGTGCCACCCAATGAAAGCGACGTACGTTCGTCCAATTCTTTCTTCCAAACCGAATTGACCCCTCCGCGGGTAGGGTCTGCGCGCCTGTCTTCCACGATGTACTTGCTTCGAAGGCCGGTCACATTGTTCCCGGCAATACCATTGACGTCGGTCGCGGTGAACAGGTTCTTCCCATTGGCGAAATACAATTGGTCCCAGTCCACCTGTTGGGTGGTGGGGTCCTGTTGCCATGCCAAAGTGAGGTCGGACGCCAGATCAGGCTCGGTCAAGGTGTAGTAGCTCGGCAAGTACCTGTAATAATCCGGTCGAGGGTCCCTGGCATCGACCCAATTCAAGGAGGTATAAGAACCCCGTCCGAATGAAAAGAAACCGCTGGTGCTCAGTGAAGATGTACTGTCGATCGCGAAAACATGGGTCAACATCAACACGGGCTGATGCTCCAGGCTGACCCTTGAGTTCCGTTTCTCGCCATCCTGATATCCCCAGTACGGGTTGTAGTAGTTGCTGCCCACCAGGTCATACGCTTCCTGAACAGCGAGCCCCGCGCGGCCACGAGCGATGGGGGCGCCGAAACCGATGAATCCCAAGCTATGACGGGCACTAAACCGCTTCTCGACCGAAACGAAATAGGAATACGCATCGAACGAGGTACCTGGCACGAACCCTTCCTTCGCCCATCTGCGGGATCCGGACACACTGAAAGCCCAACCTTTTTCGGACATGCCGGAATTCCATGTGAGCATGGCCCGGTTGTTATAGGCCCTGTTCGACACGGCGAAGGATCCTCGCAGACCGGGACGAAGGGACCCTGCCCGTAGGTCCATGTCCGTGAACCCACCGATGCCACCGAAATAGTTCCGCGTCGGATTGATACCGGTCCGGATCACCGGATACCTGGTCACATCGTTCAGCCCCCCCCACTGGGACCAACTGGTCCAATTCGTCTCCAAGTTGTTCATCAACACTCCGTTGATGCTCACCCAGGTTTCACGACTGTCATATCCCCTGATCCTGAATCGGGCATTGCCCCAATTGAACGCCGCGGTGGAGGTGAACAAGTCCCTCGATGATTGCAGGATCCCCGAGATGTCCTGTCCTCCCAGCTCAGCATCCAAGTCATCCGCACTGATCGTATAGATCGGTGTGGTTGGGTTCAGGAAACTGCTGTCCGCCGCGATCGTCGAGCTACTGTCGGAAACCTGCGCCGAGGTCGTTCCTGCGGCACCCAGAAGGCCGACCGAGAGGATGGTCAAGCGAAGGACCTGCGCATTCAAGCTCGTTTCCATCGATAGCGCCCTGTTCACAGGGAGGGGCAAAAGTAGCTCAGTCAGCTCGCTCCCATGTTATGGGAACTTGACCCGGGGACGAAGCGAACAAGAAGCGAGCAAGAAGCTTTTCTATCGAGGCGATCCAAAAGGCATAAGGGGCTGTACATCAGAAAGATGATGGGCTATCTTTGTAGGTTGCAAGCAGATGATCGCGCATAGAGCACCCCTGTTTTGGCTTCGTACGGCTTTCGTATGCCTGGGATCATTGCTCGGTAGCGTGGGTTTCGGGGCTCACTATTCTGGGGCAAGCATCACTTACGAGTGCCTTGGTGGCAATATGTATGAGGTGACCTTGGATCTGTTCGTGGACTGTTTTGGTGTACCTCCGATCCCCCAATCGATCACCTTCTCAAGCGATTGCGGGACGCAGTTCACGGTGAACAATCTGCCGGTACCGGTCGGGACCGAGGTTTCGCAGTTATGTGCAGCTGAACTCGCCAACAGTACGTGCAACGGGGGAACATTGCCAGGCATCAGGCATTTTCAGTACACAACGACCGTCAATTTGGCGGCCTGTGATGAATGGACGATCAGCTGGAACATCTGTTGCCGCAATACCACAGTGAACCTGAACGGTACGCCGGGCATGTATGTCGAAGCGACCTTGGACAATGCGACAGCACCCTGCAACAACTCTCCGGTCTTTACCGACATGTCATTGCCTTATGTCTGTGCCAATCAGACCGTGAACTACAATTTCGGTGTCACTGAACCAGATGGTAACACCCTGCAGTATTCGCTTATCGATGCGCGCTATGCCGGTCCAGGGCCCACCCCCGTTCCTTATGCTGGCGGTTTTTCTGGCTCGGCTCCTGTTAATGCCGTAACGCTTGATCCGGTTACCGGGCAGCTCAGCTTCTTTCCTACTGCGGTCGGCAACTACGTGGTCGCTGTGCTGGTGGAAGAGTTTGACGCGAATGGAGTGCTTATTGGATCGGTTATGCGTGACATCATGTTCGTGGTGTTGCCATGTACGGGGCAAGTGCCCACGACCATGGGCATTACAAGCAGTTCGGGAGGGGTCGTAACGGGCACCAATAGCATTGAGGTTTGTGACGGAGAAGCCTTTTGCGTTGATGTGGAGTTCTCTGACGCCGATCCAGGGACGGTATTGAATGTGGAATCCAACGCGCTTACGCTGCTTCCGGGTGCATCCTTCGTTGTCACCGGCACGAACCCCGCAACAGCAACGATCTGCTGGACTGGTGATATTGGACTTACCCCGGTCAATGTGCTGGTGGAAGCCAGTGACGGGAACTGTCCCATTGAGAATTTCGCGTCGACCTCGGTGAATATCGTTACCGTCTTGAATGGCGGACCCATCCCCGATGCCGGAACGAACGGGACGGCGAACGCGTGTGCGGGAGGAGGGAACATTGATCTTTTTGCACAATTGGGAGGCACCCCGGATGCTGGTGGAAGCTGGACCGATCCCAATGGTTTTTCGCACAGTGGCACCTACGTGCCGGGTACGGATCCAATAGGTGTGTATACGTACACGGCGGGAACGTCTTGCCTGAGTGCTACAGCCACTGTTACGGTCAGTGCATCGGGCACCCCTGATGCGGGCACGAACGGCACCCTGGATGTGTGCGGGACGAGCGCAGCAACGAGCCTGTTCGCGCAGCTGGGCGGCACCCCCGATGCAGGCGGAGCATGGAGCGGTCCGAGCGCGGTGGTGGGTGGTCAGTACGACCCGGCGACGATGGCCCCAGGCGTATACACGTACACCGTCGCGGGTGTTGCACCATGCGTGGATGCGACAGCGACCATTACGGTAACGGAGAACGCGGCCCCTGATGCGGGCACGAACGGCACCCTGGACCTTTGTGAGACAAGCGTTGCTGCATCCCTCTTTGCCCAACTCGGCGGCACCCCCGATGCGGGTGG
>JAGQVN010000295.1 GCA_020437905.1 Flavobacteriales bacterium | reverse complement strand
TGCGGCATGCGGTGCGGCTCCAGGATCTCGCCCAGCTTGGCGAAGGTGCCGCGGCCGTAGCAGGTGCGGGTGACGGACTTGAAGTTTCGGAAGAGGTTCATGCGATCGGATGATCAGACGATCAGATGATCAGATAATGATCGCTGACCGGAGATTTGTGTGCAAAGGAAAGGGGTAACTCTGCGGAAATGGCATGCGACGGTGCCTGACCGACCCCGCCGTGGGTTACATTGCTGAAAGCAACTCGGCACGATGGATCACGTCAAATACAAGATCGCGGCGCTGATCATGAACATCAGAGGTTCCCTGTTCCCGCTCCTGCTGCCCTTACATCTGATCGCTCAGACCTCCGGGGTACTTGACCCCACGTTCGGCGGTAGCGGGTTCGTGATCAGCAACGGTGATGTATTTCTGGAACACAGCCATTCCATTCTCCTTCAGCAGGACGGCAAGATCATCGCCATCGGAACGGCAGTGCCGAACAGCAATGATGTTGGTGTAGCCCGTTTCCTGCCTGATGGTCAACCGGACACCTCCTTTGGTGGCAGTGGCGCTGTGGCCGTGGATATTGAGAACACGGAGTTCGCCTATGGCAGCGCGCTGCAGGCCGATGGAAAGATCCTGATCGCTGCCATGACCCATCTGGACACCACCTACAAGGCGGTGCTTCTCCGCTTGCAGTCCAACGGGGCTTTGGACCCATCGTTCGGTATCGGAGGGATCCATGAACTCTACTTTCCGGGTGAAACGGCCTTCTTCTACGATTGTGCCATCCAACCGGACGGGTACATCGTGGCCTGTGGCATGGTCGGGAACGAGATGCTGCTCCATCGCGTGGATCCCATCGGCTCGGCAGATCCCGCGTTCGGCTTCATGGGAACGGTCCGTGCACAGTACAACGGACTCCCCACCACTGCAGAGTCCGTTGTGCTGCAACCGAACGGACAAATCGTGGTCTGCGGATCTCCGGGCGTGGTGGCGCGATTCGAGCCGGATGGTACCCAGGACCTCCTTGGTTTCGGCACCAGCGGTTGGGCCGACCTACCGAGCGATGTGACTCCTCATCACTTCGCCGACGTGATCCTCCAACCGGATGGTCGCATTCTGGTGGCAGGAGGACCTTCCCTCCTTCCTCCGGACACCCTGCTCGTGATCCGATCGATGGCCGACGGGACCCCGGACACTTCATTCGCGTCCGATGGCTCGGTCACCTTCCCCATTTTGGATGGAAGCACGTCAATGGCATTGGCCCTTCGCGCCGATGACCGGATCATCACCCTCGGGTCCGTCCTTGATCAAGGATCGAGCAGGATGATGTTATCGCGTCTGGGGTCGGACGGGGTGCTCGACAGCGCCTTTGGCCAGTCCGGTACAACCATACTCACGCTTCCCATACCTCCCCCCCATCATGAGATCGGGTCCGATGTACTGGTGACCCAGAACGGGGACATCCTGGGAACAGCAGCCCACTTCAGCGCCGATGATGGATTTCTGGTGGCCAGATTCTCCGATCCGTACTCGGCCGAACTTGTTCCTTCCGCAAGCCGATCGGGCGAATTCCATGTTTTTCCAAACCCGGCCATAGATCGCGTGACCATTGAACTCGCTGAGGGTCATTACAACCAAGTGCGGGTGACGCTCTTGGATGCGACAGGCAGAGAGGTCATGTCCAAGCAGGGATACCAGCTGCGCGCCATGACGATCGACCTGGCCCGACTCCCTGAAGGCGCATATATCCTGGAGATCAGGAGCGACGAAGGACGATCCGCCGAGCTAATCATCAAGGAATAAAGTGTTCGGGTCGCTCACGCGGTCACCCCCTCCATCACCTTCCGCACCACCCCCTCCATCTTCGTCAGGAAGGCGTCCAGCTCGGCCTCGGTCCAGGTGACGCGGATGTTGAAGCTGATGAGACGGTTCATGACGGCATCGCTCTGTGGGAAGGTCATGGTCCGGAGGTCCTGCGGCAGGCCCAGCTCGTGGGCCACCATGCGGTAGGGGGCGCTCAGCTGCTTCAGATGGTCCCACTGCTTGATGTAGTGGAAGA
>JAGQVN010000294.1 GCA_020437905.1 Flavobacteriales bacterium | reverse complement strand
GGAGCATTGCCATATGCGTGATCGTTCCCATTCGTGCCAGCATGTTCGGGACGGGCGATCCGAACAGTTCAATGCCTGTCGTACCCATCGTTCCAGGTATACACCGCCACACCATCAGACCGGCGGTCGCGAGCACAGCGACGGGTGGAAGGAGGGATCTACGCTGCAGCCCGGCATGGTAGATATCCATCGTAGCCCAGACCGCGGCGAACACGATGCCCCAGAGATGTCCTGCAGCCATGAACAGGCACGCCACAGCCCACCCCCAATAGTTCCTGTTCCGGTAACAGCTCGTTGCACAGAGCAAGGCCAGCAGGGTCGGGCCATAATTCCGGGAAATGACGGCATACTCAAAAGCGAAGAAGTAACCGAAGACAAGCAGCACGCGCCAGCTCAACGGGAACGGTGCGTGCCAAAGCACCAGATAGATGCTGCACAGTGCGATGAGCCCATGGAGGACCTGCATCGCCACGGGGTCCGAAGTGGTCCGCGTGATGAAGAATAGGAGCAGGTGCCACAGCGGTGGGTGTCCCTCGTTGCGTGTATTATGGAAGAGATCGACCAGGTCGTTGCTGTCCCGGGCCAGGCACCAGTGCTGCATCTCGTCGAGCCACATGCCATGTTGCCCCATGGCAGCGAAAAGCCAACACGCGAACAGCACGAGGACCGCGGGTCGAAGCGAGGCTTCTGTGAGCGAGGTACGGGAGCTCATTGCGCGATGCCGTATAGGAACACCGGTTTCGACGGCCGGAAACGGTTCAGAAGGTTCTTGATCCGGAGCGATGGATAGGGGTGCAACGCGACCCCGAGCGTTCGGAGCAGCTGCTCATCGGTCCCATCCAGGTAGCCTTTCACATTCTTGAAGATGTACGTGCCACCGGTGAGGGCATGGTATCGCTCCCGCCGCCGCTTGAAGGTATCGGCGATCCATCGATCCTGGTGATGGATCGACAGCCCGGTGAGCAGGATCCTGCCCCCGGGCGTAAGGAGCGATCGCCATTGGCTCATGCTGGCGGTGAGGTCCTCGAAGAAGGCCACGCAGCGCTGCACCACGATCAGGTCGAAGGGACCTTCCAGGAGGTCCAAGCGCTCAAGATCACACTGGATAGCCGGGAACTTCCGGTCATAGTGCTGCACAGCGCCCAGGCCATCGAACGGATCATCGAAATAGTCCACGGCAAGGGCTGAATGACCTTCTTCAGTGAGCCGTGCGCTGAGCCAACCGTTCCATGCTCCGATGTCCAGCACGCGGATCCCGCGTTGTCCGGATAGGACCTCCCGGACGAGTTGAAGATCGAGGACCCTTAATTGCCAGGCACCTTTGTCGATCGCAAGTCCGGACCAGGGCAGCCCATCGTAGACCTTTGCATCGGTGATCCGTTCATGGACCACTTGACGATACGAGGAGAAGGTCTGAAGGAACGGGTCCAGTTCACACGCGAATGCCTCGCTCAACAGGGATAGCACGCCGTCCTTCAACGAAAAGGTATGCCCGTTCGGACACACTTGATCGGCTCCGAGCCGTTCCATGCATTCAGGACATCGCATGGACCTTGCTGAACAGTTTGCGGACAACAAGCAGCATGACCCATTGTCCGATCGCCGCACCGAAAAGACCTCCGGCCAGACCGATGCGCGGTACCAGGAACCACGTGACCGATACGCTCAGGACCGCGGCGCCCAGGTTGGCCCACATCACGGGTCGTTCCATACCAGCACGATAGACCGGGTAGATCAGCGGCACGTATGCAAAGCTCGGCCAGGTCGCCAGGCATCCGGCCACGATCACCAGTGGAGAGGGATGGATCCCGAACACCGGTCCGAACAGGATCCAACAGCCGGTCGCCAACAAGGGCATTGCCAAAAGCGTCCATCGGGATATGCGGACGCTGGATCGCTGGATAGCGGAGGTCGGGGATCGGTACAGGTCCCTGGTGAACGGGGTGGTGAGCAGCATGCTAAAAGCTTGTGCTTGAACGAACACCGAGGAGATCAACTGATACTGACCGGTGAGGGTCCGTTCAAGGAGCGCATCCACGACGTAAAGGTCGGCCCGTGAGGCCAGCAAGGCGCTTACACCGGAGAGGAAGAAGGGTGTGCCTTGCTGCAAGTGGAGGCGCATATCCGCCAATGGATCGGGAAGGTGGTCGAAAGTCCCGATGAGCGCATGCAGGAGCAGGGCACGGATCCCCTGAGCGACCGGGAAGCACCACAGGATGTGCTCTACGGAAAGCACAGGCACCAACAGCAAGTAACCGAGCTGAACGGAGAGTGCAAGCAACTCTGCCAGAGCAGCCTTGGAGAACGACTTATCGCGGATGACCCCTGGTTCAGCTGCTTGGGCTATGTACAGCAGCGCGGTCCATGCGATCACCGGGACGATCAGGTCCTTTGCAAAGAAGGCCAGTGGGATCATGACCACCAGCAGGATCGGAACCCGTGTGATCATGCCTTGCAATACGAGCCACTGGCTCTCTCGCTGCCGTCCGAACTCCCTGATCAGTAGTTCGCGGTTACCCCATTGCGCAAGATGGACGCCTAATTGCACCCAGATCATCAGTGTCACCACTTCGCCCCAGCGCGAGAAGGAGGCGCGATCGACCACGATCCACGTGATGATCAACCCGGAAAGCGGGCCAATACCATAGCGAAGTGCATTCCAGAGAAAATGTCGCCAACGGACCTGAAGTGCGCTGCTCACAGCGGCCAAGGTATCCCCAACGGCCGGCACCCGCCAGAGGGCATCCGATAACGGTGGAGGACCTACTCGTCGAACGCGTGCGGAAAGCGTGATCGAAGCTCCTGGATCCCCTGGCCGACCTTGTCTCGGAGCGACCGCTTGAAAGCCACGATCTTGTCAGAAAGCTCCTTGTCACCGGTCGCCACGATCTGAGCGGCCAGGATACCTGCGTTCCGTGAACCATCCACCGCTACGGTCGCCACCGGCACGCCAGCGGGCATCTGCACGATGCTCAACAACGAATCCCAGCCATCAATGGAGTTGCGGCTCTTGACGGGCACGCCAATGACCGGCAACGCCGTGTACGCAGCAACCATGCCGGGGAGGTGGGCCGCTCCACCCGCACCGGCGATGATCACCTGGAGCCCCCGATCCATGGCCGTGCGTGCGTATTCCGCCATGCGGTCCGGAGTACGGTGCGCCGAGACCACGGTGAGCTCGTAAGAGACCCCCAGTTCGCCGAGCACATTGGCCGCTTCTTCCATGACCTTCAGATCGCTGGAACTTCCCATGATGATGCCTACACGTGCTTCCATATCAGCTGTGATCAACAAGTCCGGGTTCAGGGACGATCCGCACCGCCTCTTTCACGATCTTGATCCGTTCGTGCAAGGTATCCATGTCCTGCGCCAGGAAGTTCACATGCCCCATTTTCCGGCCTGGGCGCGTCTTCCTTTTACCGTAGAGATGCAGGAAGACATCCGGCTGGCTGAGCAGTACATCCAAGCCTTCGACCTTTGGAATTCCCTCGCTTTCCTGGCCGATCAAGTTCACCATGGCGGCGAAACCGCTCATGGTGGTGCTCCCCAAAGGAAGCCCGAGGAGCACACGCAACAGCTGATCGAACTGGGAACTGCCACAGGCCTCCATGCTGAAGTGTCCACTGTTATGAACTCGTGGGGCCGTTTCGTTCACCAGTACACGCCCGTTCCGCAGCAGGAAAAGTTCTACAGCGAAGATCCCAGCGGATCCCAGTCCGTCGATCACTTTTCTGGCCAGATCCATGGCCTGCTCTTCGACCTCAAAGGGAACGGATGCAGGTGCCAAGAGGTGGTCGACCAGGTTCAGGGCATCATCGAACACCATTTCGACCAGCGGGTAGAACGCGGAATTTCCCTGCCGATCGCGAACACCCACGACCGCAAGCTCCTTGGCGATATCAGCGCATGATTCCAACACATAAGGCCCTTCGAACAAACTTTTGAGTTCATCCGGACCCTTCAAGGCGGTCACTCCCTTGCCGTCATACCCACCTCTTCGTGCCTTGACGAACACTGGGTATCCCGTGATCCGCTCAGCGAGCTCTGCTTTGCTGGATACGAGCTGATAGGCAGCCGTCGCGATCCCTTGTGCAGCGTAAAAGTCCTTCTGGGTGCCTTTGTCCTGTATGGTACGGAGCGCGGCGGGATCCGGCACGACGACCTTGCCCATTGCAGCCAGTTCCTCCAGCGCGGAAAGGCTCACATGCTCGATCTCGATGCCGACCACATCAGCATCCTTTGCAAAAGCCAACACGGTATCGTGGTCGTCGAAGCGGCCCTGAACGAAACGATGGGCCAAACGAGCGCAGGGAGCCTGCGGGTCCGGATCAAGCACATGGACGATGGCATCATACCGCAGGGCATTCTCGATGAACATCCGGCCGAGCTGGCCGCCGCCGAGCATGGCGATCACCTGTCGTCGCAGCACCTGGCAAAGATAGCTGGTCGCCCCACAGCCTCCTCGGCCGGGACCTGTGCCATCCGTTGTCATTCACCCGGCCTTGTCGTAGACCCTGCGACCCACTTTGGGGTCGAACGCGTCGCCACGATACAAATGCTCATGCCTGGGGTCCCTTCAGGGTCTCACAGCGTGCCGGACCTTGGCACGACTCAAATGCTTTTATCTGTGACCCTTCCCAATTCTTTCGGGCGCTTGACCCCGGATGGGTCGTAGCAATTAGGAAGGTCATTGGTGCATCTGATCCTACCCCGGAGCGGGTCGCAGAAAAGACGCTGGTTCTGAACCTGATGGCCCTCGCGGTCCCGCCTGATCCTTGTTCAGAAGAACAAGCGATCCCTGATCGCTAGCCGCGGCGCTTGGCGTAGGACTTTTTGAATTGGAGGAAGCGGTATCCGACCGTGAGCTGAGCCGATCGGTTCCTCGGGTACAGCTCATCGTCCTGAGCGAGAACAGCACTTAGGCCATTGTAGTAACGGACACCCAGGTCGATCCCGCTCCGAAAGTCCACACCAAGTCCCATGGAAACGCCGAAGTCGTACGGATTCCGGTCGTCGGTGGTCTCTGTTTGCTCACCCTCATAGCTCATCCATGAACCGATCAGCATGCCGGCCTGGGGGCCGATCTGCAGGTTCACGGCGTTGGTGAGGAAGAACTTTACCATGATCGGGAGCTGCAGATACATGGAACGGTCGACGACCCGGAACTCGGACCCTTGTACCTGATGCGAAGAACCCATGAACGCGGCCGTTAGCTCGGGTTGCAATTCGAAGCGCGTGCCCAAACCCAAAGGGAAATACAGCCCTGCCAGTCCGCCGGGAACGATGTTGTACTGCCTGGCTTCGGATCGCGTAGTGCTGGCCATGGCTCCACCCAACACACCGATGCCCGACTGCTGTGCATTGGCAAGCGCTGAGCAGAGGAGAGCCGCAAGGACTATGCTGAGAGAGCGAGGTGTCATGAACGTTCGATCAAAAGACTACCCGCGTTTACGGGAAGGGGAAACCCGGAGTTCTACCGATGAAGGGAATTTGGACGGGAGCCTGTGGGTAGCCTATCAACGACAGGAAGCGATCGACCAATGGGCCGACCGTCAGTGCCCTCAGCGATTGAGATGCATCATGAACCGACTGGCCCAGGCCTTCGACCCGTGGGTGATCATGGCTCGCCATCGGCCTCGGTCACGCGCCATGGAAGCATGGACGGAATTGACAACGTACCGCACCGCATACGGGTAGAATCCGGGCCGATAGGTCCGC